>NZTO01000028.1 GCA_002703375.1 Fidelibacterota bacterium
AGTTTTAGTAATGGTACACAAATTTTTTCTTTGAGTTACGATTCGAAAAATAACGATATAATTTTTGATGCCGTTGAACATAACACGAGAAATATTTATAAGATAAGTCTTGGTAACAAAAATATAACTAAAACTCAACTTGATTTTGATTCAAGAGATCCTTATTGTCATGGTGGTTATACTTATTATTCATCTGATCAAACAGGAATTTACAATTTATATTCCAATGGTAAATCTATAACAAATGTAATCGGTGGTGCTTTTATGCCTCATATTTCCTCAAAAGGGAAATTACTATATAGCTTGTATGATAATGGTCAATATAAAATCGCATTAATTGAAAATATTAATAATAGTTCTAATTTACCTATCAATGATAATGTAACTCATTTAGAGTCATCTCTATATGATTTTGGTTTGAATAAAATAAGCAGTAATTATGAAGAGTCAATGCCATCTCCATTCTTTTTCCCCCGAATAATGTATGATTACAATACAATCAAACCTGGTTTTTATTTTTATTCAGGTGAAATATTAAACAAATTTAGTCTAATTTCAGGAGCATCTGTAAATTCAAGATTAGATCTTGATTTAATTTTATCCTTTGAATATAGAAGATTAAAACCAACTATATATTGTAATATTTTTGGAGTCACTAGAAATAAAAAAAATATCGAACCGGGTTCAGAATTTAGTAGTCAGTATGGTGATACTGAACTAAAGTTAGATTTATTATTTTCATTATTTGAAACCAATATAGGAATCACATTTCCATTTTATGGGCAGAAATTGTGGTTAGAATATGTATACCAAAAATATAGACAACGACAAACTCAAAATATTAGTTCCATTCAGCAAGATGTTAATGTCGTTGGTAAATTAGCTTTCGATTATTATAAGGGTCATATAATTAAATTAAAAGGTTTGTTTTCTACAAAAAAACCAGAATTTGCTGGAAATATGCTCCCATCAAATGGGTTTAAAATAAATTATGATTTAAGCTATGAATATAATAAGTTCATGGCTGATTTAAATTTTGATTCGGGTGTAATTAGGACAAATTTTAATTTAAATAATACTTTTAGATTTATCATTGATGCCCAAAAGAATGTAACATTAAATAAAAGTAAGAAAATTGTTTCATCTGTAAATACGAAAATTGGCTTAATTTCCAATGATGAAATTGATGATTTTTTTCATTTTTTTGGAGGTGGAATGCCAGGAATTAAAGGATATACATTTTATGATTCAACTCTAACAGGACCTTATTTATTTGTTAATTCTGTATCAATGAGATGGCCTCTAATATTAGAAGAAAATATAAAATTTTTAAATTTAAATTTACAAAATATGTCCTTAGGAGGAGTATTTCAGGCTGGTGGAGCGTTTAATGATGATTTATATGACTGGATATATAAAAAAAAATATAAATTATCAGCAGGAATTGAGTTAAGATTAAGTGGTTATTCTTTTTATGCATACCCCATTGCAGTAAGTTATGAATTGCATAAACCAATTAATGATGATACTGAACCGTTAAAAAGTTATTTTTCAATTCTATTTGACTTTTAAAATTTATGTACATATTAAGATCACATATAATCCTATTCACATTTATAAGTTTACTACTGTCAGGTATTCCTAATAATTTTGAAAGATATAAAATCCAACAATCTCTATTACATACATCAAAACAAAATTATAATAAAAATACATATCCAGGAAAAGCAATGCTTTACTCGGCTGTCATACCTGGACTAGGACAACTATATAATGGTAATATTAAAAAAGCATTGTTGTTCTCGGCAGTTGAAATTTCGGCTATAGCAATCTACTTTAGTTTTAATGATAAGAGTGAAAGTCAAGAAAAAAAATATAAACAATTTGCAGATCAAGAATGGGATTTTTTTAGGTGGATGCGCCATTATTACGATTGGAGAGATGATGAGGTTTTTGGAGCATATTTTTCAAATACTCAAAATTTAGATAACCCTGTTTATTATGATATTTGGGATGGTTCTCATCATCTTGAATTTCAAATGACAGGTAATGATGGTAATATAATAACTTTATCAACCACTGATGCTCAGAATGAATCAATTTTTCGCGATACATTTTTTAGCCAAAATGGCTTTGTTGGTACGCCTGACACTGCAAGAATTATAGAATTAGAAAATGATGAAAATTTTATATTATTGAAAGATAGTCATTATTATGAAAATATTTTTAAATACAATCACTTTTTTGCTGGCTGGGAAGATTATGAATCAATTCAAGAAGAGAGTAATGAAGGATATTTGATTGCTAAGTCTCCTAAAAAATGGAAATATAGATCTATGCGCGACCAAGTTGCGAAATTTGAGAGAGTTGCAAGTTATGCAACATCAGTAATTTTATTTAATCATATTTTTAGCATAATTGACGCAGCTTGGATAAAAACAGATAAACATAATAAATATAAAATTGAGGCTAGACCATTATTTAATAAAAATAACAAACTTGGTGTTGGAGGATTTACAATTTACTTTAAATGGTAAAAATTAAAAAAATAACATTATTCATAATTTTAACGATTTTAATTATTTTTCAAGCTTGTTCAGGTATCAAAAATAATATTGATGCTGATTTGAGAAAGAAATATGATAAAGGTATTGAACTATTTAACAAAAAAAAATATGTTAGAGCTATCGAACAATTTCAATACATTATTATGAATAATCCAGGTTCAAAAATTTCAATTGATTCCCAGTTTTATTTAGCTGAATCTAAATTTTATAATGAGGATTATATTGAAGCTAGTTCAGAATATACCTTGTTTATAAGATGGTCAACAGATCTTAATAAAATAGAAGAAGCCAAATATAAAATTGCTAGTTGTGCAGTCAATTCAGTTAATGATTTTCAAAAAGATCAAAAAGAAACATTAGCTGCTTTAAATTTACTTCAAGAATTTATAGATGAATATCCCAATTCAAAAAAAATTAATGAATGTGAAAAGCTTGTTGATGAATTGAGAAATAAGCTTGCTAAAAAAGAATATGAAACTGCAAGATTATATTTAAAGTTAGAAAAATATGACTCTGCTATCATTTATTTTAATCAGATAATAAATGAATATTACGATACTATTTTTTATGAAAAGTCCCACATTGGAATTATGTTTTCTTATGATATAAATGGAAATGATTCTTTATTTACAAATTATTATAATAAAAATATTAATCAAATTAAGTCAGAAGAAAATATAATAATTGCTCGAAAGATTAAAGATGGGTCAATTAATAGATTTGAACAATTAAAGTTATTATATCGTTGAAAATCTTTTTATATGGAGGCACTTTTGATCCGGTACATATAGGACACACAAAAATCATTGATAAAATTTCTTTATTATGTGACAAAGTTATTGTTGTACCAACACATAAATCTCCAGGTAAAAATAATTTTCCAATAGCAAATAGTATTGACAGGTATGAAATGTTGAATTTACTTTACGAAAAAAGTAAAAATATTGAAATCAGTAAATACGAATTAATGCAAAATAAAACTACATATTCTATAGGTACAATTAACTATTATCAAACTAAGTACAAAAAAGCTAATATTTCTTTTGTTTTAGGAGCTGATCTTTTTAAAAGTATAGATAAATGGTATAAAATTGAAGAAATTAAAGAAAAAATTAATTTTGTTGTTTTGAATAGATCAAATAGTTTAAAAATCAACAACAATTCTGAACAAATTAAATATTTAGAAGACTTCAATATTGGAGTGTCATCATCTAATATACGTGAACTATTAAAACGTAATGAGCTTTTAAAGGTAAAAAAAATGCTCCCATTAGAGGTATTTAATTTTATAGTAGATAAAGGAATGTACAATTGATAGTTTTTACTTGTTATTTTTTTATTGGAATTTTAATGCTTTATTTTGGTGCTGAATATTTGATCAAGAGTGGAAAAAAAATAGCATACATTATGAATATATCTCCTGTGGTTGTAGGTATAACCATAGTTGCATTTGGAACAAGCCTTCCTGAGCTATTTGTAAGTGTAATTTCGAATATAAATGGTCATAGCCAAATAGCTTTAGGTAATATCATAGGATCGAATATTTCAAATATAGGATTAGTTCTTGGTTTGACTGCTATTTTTAAATCAATAAGATTAAAATTTGAAACTGTAAAAATAGATTTTTATTTTTTAGTTTTAATATCAATATTGTTTTTTACTTTGTGTTTATTTAACTTTTTAAATAGATACATTGGATTGTTATTTATTGTTTTGCTAAGTATTTACTTGAAAAATTTGGTTCATAGAAAACAAATTAGTTCAAATCCTTCAGACAACAATGGTAACGTATATCTTCAATCTTTAATAATCTTTTTTAGTTCTGCTTTATTGTATGCTGGAACAGAATATTTTGTCAACGGTGCAAAGGGTATTGCTCAATTATTAGGCTTCAATAATTCTGTAGTTGGTTTGACATTGGTTGCATTTGGAACTTCGGCTCCTGAACTTGCAACATCTTTCATTGCAGTAAGAAAGAAAGAATATAACATTATTATTGGTAATATTATTGGTTCCAATTTGTTTAATATTTTAGCAGTAATGGGAATTACATTATTTGTAAAACCGATAATAATTAAAACAAATATATTTATAATTTTAATAATTTTTTTAATGTTATCACTTTTATTGCCTCTAATATTATATTATAGGAACAAAGTTAGTAGAATTGAGGGCTTTATAGCCTTTTTAGTATATTTATTTTTTTTATATCAATCATTTAACTATGTATAAATAATGATACAGTTTAAAAATGTAACAGCCACATATACAAGTAGTGCAGGAATATTTGATTTATCATTTGAAATACCAAAAGGTGAAATAGTATTTTTGATGGGACCAACTGGGTCAGGTAAATCAACTGTTTTAAGAACAATTTATAAAGAAATTAATATTGAAAAAGGAAAAATAATTTTAGATGGTGAGGATATCACCAGAATAAAAAAAAGACAAGTACCTTTCCTTAGAAGAAAAATTGGTATGATATTTCAAGATTTTAAATTAATACCAGATAGATCTGTGTATGAAAATATTGCTTTACCTCTTAGAATTTTAGGTGAAAAATCAAAGCTGATTAAAAAAGAAGTTTATGAAATTTGTGAAAAAGTTGGTTTAAAAGATAAAGAAAAAGTTTATCCTAGACATTTAAGTGGAGGTGAACAGCAAAGAGTATCAATTGCAAGAGCTTTAATTAAAAAACCAAGAATCATTCTTGCAGATGAACCTACAGGCAATTTAGATCCTGTCATATCTGATGACATACTAGATATTATGGAAATTGCAACTGAAAATGGAGCTGCTGTTTTAATGGCAACACATAATTTCCCTTTGATTCAGCCAAGAAAAAAAAGATTTATCGAGCTCAATAAAGGACTTAAAGTAAACTAAATGATTTCCAGGTTTGTTTTTTTAATAACTGAAAGTTTTAAGGGTTTATTTCGTGCAAAATTACAAGCATTTATATCTTCAGTAACTATTGCAATAACCTTAATTGTTTTTACAATTACATATTACGCATATATTAATTTCATTGATTACACATTTGAATTAAAAACTAGATACAGAATTGATGTCTTTTTTAATGATGATATTAATTTAGAAAAATCGAAAAAGTTATTTGATTCTATAATAAAAATTGAAGGTATTCAAACAGGTGTTTTTATAGATAAAAAATTTGCCGCAGATATTTTTGAAAGATATTTTGATACAAAAATTGAGCAAGTTTTGGGNACAAATCCACTCCCNCTNGGAGGTAGGTTTGATATTGAANAAGAATTTAGAAATATAAAATCGATTGAAAAGATTGTNGAAAANATTAAATTNATTTCAGGNATTGATCAAGTAACGTATAGATCTGGTCTCATTTCTAGNNTAGATAAAATCATTAATAATACGTTTAATATTTTGCTTATTGTCGGTTTTGGCATTTTTATATTATCTATAGTCTTAGTTTCAAATACTATTAGGTTAATTATTCATTCAAAACGAAATACGATTGAAACNCTAAAACTTTTAGGTGCAACTCGTTTTTTTATACAATTGCCGTTTTTAATTGAAGGNGTTTTTCAAGGTATGATAGGATCTTTGNTNTCANTAACAGCACTATGGTTGATTTATTCATTAGCTCAATATATTTTTATACCTGTCTTCAACCCATCTAGTATTAATATTTTCATGATTTTTTATGGTAATATTTTCTTAGGAATACTTTTAGGTTTAATTGGTAGTTTTAGAGGTTTTTCAAAATATATCTAAATTTACATTATAAATATTTTTCAATTGCTTTGATCAAAATGTATAAACAAATTAAATTCTCCTATGTATTAATTTTAAAAAAGGGTTTATATGGNAAAAAAAGTTAATAAAAGTTCCAAAAATCAAAAGAAATCAATTTCAAGTAAGAAAACTATTGATGAATTAAAAAAACAAATTAGCTTAGAAATTGAAAAACAAGAATTGCAGATNGATAAATATAAAAGATTACTTGCGGAATTTGATAATTACAAAAGAAGAACAATTAAAGAAAAAGCAAGAATTGCTGATAGAGCTATTATTAATTTTTCAAAGGAGATTATAACAGTTGTTGATGATTTTGATAGGACATTCGAATCTTTACCAGAAAATTCTGAATCTAAAAGTTTAGTCAAAGGCATTGAATTAATTCATGAAAAAATTGTTAAAATATTAAGTGATAATGGAGTTAAATCTTTTAATTCATTAGAAGAGAAATTTGATCCCGAAATTCATGAAGCAATATCAAGTCAAGAAGATAATAAAAAAGAAAATGGTATTATATTAAATGAATATTTGAAAGGTTATAAATTCAATGATAATGTCATTAGACATTCAAAAGTAATTGTTGTTAAAAATAAATGAGAGATTATTACGAAATATTAGGTGTTCAGAAAGGTTCATCTTCTAAAGAAATTAAAAATGCATATAGAAAATTGGCATTTAAATATCATCCTGATAAAAATCAAGGTAATGAAACAGCTGAGAAGAAGTTTAAAGAAGCAGCTGAAGCTTATGATGTTTTAAGTAATGATGAAAAACGCTCAAGATATGATCAGTTTGGTCACGCTGGAGTAAAGGGTAATGGAGCTGGACATCCTGGTTTTACTGATTTAAACGATATTTTTAGTAATTTTGGTGATATTTTTGAAAATATGGGAGGTGGAGGTGGATTCGGTGACTTTTTCAATTCAAATAGCAGGCAAAGAAGGAGTCGAGGAACTGACCTCAAATTAACCTTACCCGTTACACTAGAAGATATTTTTTCAGGGAAGGTCAAAACTGTAAGAGTTCAGAAATATATTTTGTGTGATGATTGTAATGGTAATGGATGTGCTAAAGGTCATAGTTTAAATCAGTGTTCAGTATGTAATGGAACTGGTGAAGTTAGAAAAGTTCAACAATCATTTTTGGGGCAAGTGGTAAATGTTCAGCCTTGCTATAATTGTAGTGGTAAGGGCAAAGTTATTAGTAACCCTTGTAAAAATTGTAGTGGAGATGGTAGAGTACGAAGACATTCTTCAATTGAAATTGAAATACCACCAGGTGTAGTAACNGGGAGCTATCTAACNAAAAGAGGAGCTGGAAATGCCGGNGAAATGGGTAGTCCCTCAGGAAATCTTATNGTAATATTTGATGAAGTTGATCATCCCTTATATTTGAGAGATGAAAATGATATTATTGTTGATGCATACATTGATTATTCAACTGCTGTTTTTGGAGGTAAAATTGAGGTGCCAACACTATCTGGAAAAATAAAGTTAAAGATTCCTAAAGGTATAAAGGGTGGTCAACTATTGAGAGTTAGAAATAAAGGTTTACCCGAATTAAATAGTCACCGTATTGGAGATTTTTTGGTGCGTATAAATATTAATATCCCTAAGAATTTTAATAGCAAGGTAAAAAAAATCATAGAAGAATTGAAACAAGAAATTTACATAGAACCTGAATTTAAAAAATTTAGATAAAGGATTTCGCATGGATCAAAAAAGTATTGATAAAAGAGTAGGCATATTAGATTGGGGAATAATATTTTCTTTTTTAATAATGATTGTTATCATTTACATTCCTTTGGATATATGGGCAGAAGAAGAAAAGTATAAAAAAGATAGTCGTAATAGAATGGAAATTATATCAAATGCTGAAGAATTTTTTAAAGAAATAACTGGTTCTTATACTATTGATGGGGAAGAATTATTTTATATAGTTGATGCAGCAATAGATTCAACAATAGCTGATTCATTATTCTTTGGAGAACAAAAAATTTATTATGGAAATAAACCATACAAGGTAAATATTAGTAAGGGTTTTTTAGATAGGGCTGATACAACATTTAGTGTAGGTGTTAATAGAAAAAAAAATATAATTGATACTATTTTTACGGTTAAAATGATGAATCCTGAATTAAATATATTTGATACTATTTACGTAAATACAAATGATATAGAAAATATCAAACAAGATTCACTATTTAATGGAATAATTAATTTTAGTGAAACAAATTATACAGAAAATTTTACCGATTATTTAAGCAAGAAATATAAATTGACAAANGATTTGTTAAATTGTCCATTAACTGGTGAACCCTATGAATTAGTTGTAAATAATGATGATCCTGAAGAAGTTTTTTTCAAAGTTAAAAGTCCAGTACCCAATGATTACAAAGAGAGACGTTTNTTCTTTTTTAGTTTTGAATCTGGAGATCATGGTTACATAGAAGATAAAAGAAAAAGCTGGTCTTCAAAATAAAATGATTTCTATATCACAAGATAAAAANACTTTTTATTATATCCACTGGGTTCCNTCNGAAAGTGGACCTTTAATTTTAACCTNTGGNAAAGAAACACTTAAAGCAAATACTGATTCTAATCAGGTTTTTTATGATATTTTAGANACTATTAGAATTAANACAAATAATGTTAGTTCTATTTACTCAATGACGATTGATAGCAATATGGTTTCATTCTCAGAAACGCAAGTTGATAAATCATTTGATCATTTTGATGTTATAGATTGGTTCCATAAAAAAACTATTGGAAACATCCAAGATGGTATTGATGAAACCTTTCATTATTCATTTTCAAAAAATCAAAATAAATATTTAAATATGCATTTCAGATCACATATTAAGAAAAAAATGAGTCTTTTTGCACAAGATAATAATTCTGAAATTAGAAATATTGGTTTAGGGATTTTTTCTGCTGAAGTCACTGCGAGGTGTATCCTTAATGCTGATTATAATGATAGTTATGCTATTTTGCAAATTGGTAAAGAATGTGAAGCTCTTATAATCCATGGAAATGAATTGAGTTCTTATGTAAGATTTAGTATTAAAAATAAGAAATATGAAATTATTAAAAATTATGGTGATATCAATAATTCAAAAAAATTTATAAAAGAGATTGAACTATTAAAAAATAAAAAAAATCTAACTATTAAAACAGTTGATCATTTATATTTTTACAAAAAACAGGGCAAATTTTCCATTGTCAAACAACTTATTGATAATGATAAAACTAATATCTCACCAATAAATATTTTTTCACATATTTCACATAATAACAAATCAATAAATATTCAAGATGGTTTATTATTCGCTGAAACAGGTTGTTCGTTGTGGGGTATAGATGTTTAATGTNAATTTTNTAGGTCATCCAGGTATACAACCTGATATCGTTAATAATTATATATCTTANAGAGCTGATGATGAAAAAAATATAAAAAATGTAATTATAAAAAAAGAACCAGGTTTTTTTACTAAAATTATAGACTATGTTCCAAGTAAATCTGACTATTTGGCATTTAGTATAATTGTTGTTTTAATTACTTTTTTTACAGTAATTAAACCACAGAAAAAATTAGTAAACTCTTCAAAAAAGATTGTTTTTAGTTCTTTAGCAATCAATGCAAAAGATCTCGATGAAAAGTATTTAACCTTGAACAATATTTTAGACGATTTAAAATTACAAGATGAGATTAAAATTTTAAAAATTTCGACACAAAACAACTATTTTAATTTTAAAATGTTTAGTTCAAACTTTAATAAAATAAATGAGTTTCAAAAAATATTGAAAGAAAAATATAATCTTAACTTTCGTATCGCTAATGATAATAAATCAAACTTCATTCTTTCAACTGAGATACCTTGGAAAATATATAATGATATTGATGAAAAGACAAAAATCCAAAATATTGGTGAAAGCTCTTTTATCATTTACACAATACAAGATTTGATAAAAAAACAAAAGCTGCATAAAGGCACACTTGGTGTAGATATCAATAAGGATGGCTATTATTTTATTAAGTTTTCCTCNTCAAATAAATTATAATGTCTACAATAATTGCTGGCAAGTATAAAGGTAGAAAAATACATAATAAAAATTTAAAAAATGTTAGACCAACTCAAGCTAAAATAAAAAAATCTATTTTTCAAATCTTAGAACCCATAGAAAATAAAGTTGTCCTTGATTTATATTCAGGGACAGGGTCAATTGGCTTAGAGTTTCTAAGTAGAGGTGCTAAACACGTAGTAATGGTAGAAAAATCTAGATTTATGGCAAATACCATCAANGATAATATTAATAAAATTCATAATGAAAAAAATTTTGATATAATTTGTTGTGATGTAAATAAATTTTTAAATATGAAATTTAATCAAACTAACTATGATATAATTTTTGCTGACCCACCGTATCATTCAATTGATTTTTATGATTTAAAAAAAAAAATTAAAGTTCAATTAAAAGAACAGGGAATTTTTTGTATGGAAATGTATAAAACAAANATTGATGATAAAACTTGTGATGTAAGATTGTATGGTAGAACACAAGTAGTTATATGGAAAAAATAATATGAAAATAGGAGTATACCCAGGAACTTTTGATCCAATAACTTTTGGTCATTTGGATATTATTGTTAGAGCAGGAAAGTTGTTTGATAAAGTTATTATTGCAGTTGCAGAAGATAATACTAAAAATCCAATATTTAATATTGAGGAAAGAAGGCAATTCATAGAAAATTCTATTTCTGAATTAAAAAATGTTGAAGTATCATCATTCAGTGGTTTATTAGTTAATTATGCATCTAAAAAAAATGCATTATCTATAATTCGAGGATTAAGAGTTCTATCTGATTTTGAAGATGAATTCAAGATGGCACTAATGAATAGAAGTTTAAATGATGAAATTGTTACAATATTTTTAATGCCTCATGAAAAATATACACATTTAAGTTCCTCNATTATTAGGGAGGTTGCTAGACTTAAGGGTGATGTTAGTACTTTAGTACCAAAAATTGTAAGAGAAGCACTTGAAACAAAATTTAATAAATAATTCCATTAGTAATTTTTTATACGAAAAAGCTAAAAAATACAATACAAGAATCATTCTTCCCGAAGATAATTTGCGCACTAATTCCGCAAAACAGTTTTTAATTAAATCTGGTTTTGATATCAAAGAACTTAATAGGGATGATACTGATTTATATATTGAAAATTTATCTAAATTTAAGTTTGCACAAAATTGGACCTCATCTATGATAAGAGAATATTTAGATGACCCAATTCATCTAAGTTGTGCTATGGTTGCTAATGATGAAGCTGATTGTGTTATTGCAGGATCTCAAAATCCAACTTCAAAAATAATTCGAACTGCAATCAGATTAATTGGCATTGAAAAATCGACTAAATGGGTTTCAAGTATGTTTTTAATGATTTCGCCAGATTATAAAAAAATCTTTGCATTTTCTGATTGTGCTGTNATACCTGAACCAGACTCTGAACAATTGACTAATATCGCTTTTCAAACAGCAAAAATGTATAATCTATTGACTGACTTANAACCTAAGATAGCATTTTTATCTTTTTCTACTAATGGAAGTGCCTCTCACTATAGAGTTGATAAAGTTATTGAATCTTGTAATTTATTCAAGAAAAAATATCCTAATATATGTTGTGAAGGTGAAATGCAAGTAGATGCGGCTTTAGATTCAAAAATAGNTTTAAGAAAAAATAAAAATTCTTCAATAAATGGTGATGCTAATATATTAATTTTTCCTAACCTTGACTCTGGTAACATAGGATATAAATTAGTACAAAAACTGGGAGGTTATTTAGCTTGGGGTCCACTTATGTTTGGCTTAAATAAAACAGTCCACGATTTATCGAGGGGTTGCACAGCAGAAGATATAGTCAATACAACCTTAATAGCTTCTATCCAGAGTAATTCTAATGCCAACATATAATTACAAATGTGATGAATGTAACTTTGAGTTTTCTGTTGTGCAGAGCATAAAAGATGACCCACTAGATACTTGTAAAAAATGTGGTGGAAAAATTAATAGATTAATTGGTGGTAATTTTGGTTTAATATTTAAAGGATCAGGATTTTATCTAACTGATTATGTTAAAAATAAAAAAACTCAAGGCAATAAACAAAAAAGTAGTAACAAAAAGGGAAAGCAAAAAAAATGAGTAAAATAAACATTCCTGAGAAAGGAAAAAAAATTTCAATAAAAGATTCAGTTCTTAATGTNCCAAATAATCCTATAGTCCCTTACATTGAAGGTGATGGAACAGGNCCTGATATATGGAAAGCAACAGTTAATGTTATAAANTCAGCTGTNGAAAAAGCCTACAANGGAGAGAAAAAGATTCATTGGATGGAAATCTACGCTGGTGAAAAGTCAAATGATGTTTATGGACCTAATACTTGGTTACCNAATGAAACATTAGATTTAATAAACGAATATTTAATTGCAATCAAAGGTCCATTAACAACTCCTGTTGGTGGTGGTATACGATCAATAAATGTAGCTCTAAGACAAAAACTAGATTTATATGTATGCTTGAGACCTGTTAAATGGTTTAACAATGTACCGTCTGCAATCAAGGAACCTAATTTAGTAGATATGGTTATTTTTAGAGAAAATACAGAAGATATTTATGCAGGCATTGAGTTTGAAGAAGGTACAAATAATAACAAGAAATTTTTAGATATTTTGAAGAATGAATTTCCTGATCAATTTAAAAAAATACGTTTTCCTAATACATCTGGTATTGGTATAAAACCTATTTCTTATGATGGTGCTGAAAGATTAATGTGTGCTTCAATTGAATATGCAATAAAACAAAAAAGAAAAAGTGTAACGATTGTCCACAAAGGCAACATAATGAAATTCACAGAAGGGGCATTTAAAAAATGGTGCTATTCTGTAGCCGAAAAAAAATATGGTGATAAAGTTTTTACTTGGGCAGAATATGATAGAATTGCAGAAAAAGATGGTTTAGAAAAAGCCAATGCAGCCCAGGATAAAGCAATTCAAAATGGTCAAATTATAATTAAAGATGTTATTGCGGATGCATTTTTACAACAAATTATATTAAGACCAGCTGAATACGATGTTATTGCTACGATGAATTTAAATGGAGATTATATATCTGATGCTTTAGCAGCACAAGTTGGTGGTATCGGAATTGCACCAGGAGCAAATATCAATTATAGCTCTGGTAAAGCAATCTTTGAAGCTACNCATGGCACTGCTCCAAAATATGCCAATCAGGANAAAGTAAATCCAGGATCATTAATATTATCTGGTGAAATGATGCTTAGATATATGGGATGGAATGAGGCTGCTGATTTAATTGTAAACGCTCTTAATACTACTTTTGACAAAAAGAAAGTTACCTATGATTTTCATAGATTAATGAACGAAGCTACTTTATTAAAATGTTCAGAATTTGGCGATGAAGTAGTCAAAAATATGTAGTTATGAAATTTATTGATCAAGCTTCTATTTTCTTGAAAGCTGGAGATGGTGGTCATGGATGCATAGCGTTTACTAGAGAAATGCATAGACCTAAAGGCGGTCCTTGTGGAGGTGATGGAGGCAATGGAGGTAGTATTGTTCTCAAAGTTAATAAACAATTATCAACTCTTCAAGATGTATCATATAAAAGGCATTACAAAGCTCCTAGGGGAATGCATGGACAAGGTTCTAATAAAAGAGGTAAAAGTGGGAGTGATCTTATTTTAAATGTACCTCCTGGAACGATTATATCAAATGTTGAAACCGAAGAAATAATAGGTGAATTATTAACAGAAGGTGAACAATTAGTTGTTTGTAGAGGAGGAAATGGAGGCTTTGGAAACGCTAGATTTAAAACACATTCTAATTCTGCTCCTGATTTTGCTAATGATGGTGAAAAAGGTGAGGAAAAAAATATAAAATTAGAATTGAAAATTCTTGCTGATGTTGGTTTAGTTGGTTTCCCTAACGCAGGTAAATCCACTTTTATTTCAAAAGTTTCATCTGCGAGACCTAAAATTGGTGATTATCCGTTTACAACTTTAATCCCAAATTTGGGAATAGTTAAATATTCAGAATATAAATCATTTGTTATGGCAGATATCCCTGGATTAATATCAGGAGCATCTGATGGTAAGGGATTAGGAAATCAATTTTTAAAACACATTGAAAGAACAAAGATTCTTGTNTTTATGATTGATATAACAAAAAATATAAAAAAGGAATATTTAACTTTATTAAATGAGTTGAAAAAACATAATAATGATTTAATAAACAAGCCTTCATTATTGATATTAACAAAATCAGACATTTCTGATATAAAGAAAAATAATATTCCAAAAGATATTGATCACATTATTATATCTTCCATAACTAATCACAATATTAAGTTATCCATACACAAGATATCACAATTATTAAATTAAAATAATAACTGTAAGATATTGTTACAATGTATTGTAATAGATATTTTTGATGATTACTTAATTTATGCAATGATTCAATAAGGCATCTAAATGATGATTATTGTAATATGAATAGTTGCTTTGCATTTTATTTTTAGGAGAAGTTTACATGCACTTTTTACAAAGAATTTTATTAACATCTTTTTTCTTTTCATTAGTTATATCTCAACAATGTGATTATGAAGTATGTCTAGAGTTTGATCAAAACAATTTAAATTATTTTTCTGAATACAGTATTGCTGGTTTCCAATTTAGTCATGATAATTGTGTTCAATCTGCTTATGGAGGTGATGCAGCTGAAAATGGTTTCACTTTCTCTCTAAATTCAACTACGGTTCTAGCTTTTTCTTTTTCTGGTACAGTTATTCCATCTGGAGAAGGTACTTTAGTTCAATTAGATGGTAATGTTACAAATGATTGTTTATCAGATTTCATATTTTCAAATTCTGATGGAAATTCTTTAAGCGTTGGTTGGTTTGAAAACAACGATTCAAATGATAATTATTACAATTTAGATTTATTAGAAACAGGTAGTTTTCAGTTAGTAATNTTTCAATCAACTATTTCATCATTGGATATTGGAGATGAAATTGGTGTTTTTGATTCAAATGGAATTTTAGAAACTTGTGACCCACTTGCTGGTTGTAATGAGCCAATTCAAGGCGAAGTTCTAGTAGGAACTGGTGTATGGACAGGATCACAGTTAGAAATAGCAGCAATTGAATCAACAGATTTATCTGATTTTGGTGGTCCAATTTTAAACGGAGCAATTGATGGTAACCCCCTATTAATAAAGGTTTGGAAATCTGTCATTGAAAGTGAATTTGAAGCAATTCCAACTTGGTCATCTGGAAATGGGAATTTTGGTGATTTATTACTTTCAGCCACCAATCTAGAAATTTTAACTGNTGAAATAGCAGGTTGTATAGATAGTGATGCTTGTAATTTTGATCCTAACGCAACTGAAGATGATGGAAGCTGTGTCTATGCTGAAGAATATTATGATTGTGATGGTAATTGTTTGACGGATATTGATGGTGATTTAGTATGTGATGAGTTAGATGATTGTGTTGGTGAGTTTGATGAATGCGGAGTATGTAATGGTTCTGGAGCTGAAGAATATTATGATTGCGATGGTAATTGTTTGACGGATGTTGATGGTGATTTGGTATGTGATGAGTTAGATGATTGTGTTGGTGAGTTTGATGAATGTGGGGTATGTAATGGTTCTGGAGCTGAAGAATATTATGATTGCGATGGTAATTGTTTGACGGATATTGATGGTGATTTAGTATGTGATGAGTTAGATGATTGTGTTGGTGAGTTTGACG
>NZTO01000029.1 GCA_002703375.1 Fidelibacterota bacterium
TAGGCGACCATTTTTTACAAAACATCCAAATTCACCAAATCTTACTAAAATATCTTCTTTGACCTGTCCTGTCATACCCGGTTGTTGTGGTATGCCAAGATATGGAGTATGAGAATATGCATCAAAAGGGAATGCTCCGTATTCTTTAGCAGTTTTTTCCCAGCTAAGACCTGCTCTAACTTTATAATACAGATTTCCTAATTTTTTTAATAATATTGGGTCTTCATTATTACTATAAAATCTTAAGTAGCTTTCTTGAATAGATAATAATAATTTTGAAACCATATGCCAATAAATTGAATTTATACCTTCATATCCAAACATTGACTCTGATCGTCCCATATATTTTTTATGTCCAAATGTATTATTATATATTTCAAAAATAAAATTTATAGTATTTTCATCTGTGATAGATTCTTTTTCAAGAAAAGTCTTAAGTTCAAATTCATTTCTTATTGATGAATTGAATCTGTATTGCGAATTGAAGTCTTTGGTAAAGATTTTTGTAAACTTATTTTTATCAATATAATTATTATATTTTTTAGAAACTATATTTCTTCCTAGAAAATTAAAATCTACCTTATTTGGATAGAGAATGAAGCTATCTTGATCTTCTCTGTATAGGCTGCTTGTAAATAAATTTCCTACTAAACTAACTGTTTCCTCAAGATTTAATTTATTAGAGGTTAAAACAGCTACTTGACCCTCAAGCATTAATTTCTGATATGAAATATCAATGGAGTTTTTCTTTGTTTCTAGTACATTATAACTATGAAAAAAACTATTATCATACTTATTCTTATCAATAGTCTTATTAATAAGAGATAAAATAAGATCTAAATTTTGAATTATATCATTTTTAGATATATCGTCAGGATTAAATTTTACATCATATACTAAATTACAATATTTAGAATAATTAGTTCCTAATTTACGAAGAAGTTCAAATTTAGATATTTTATCTTTCTGAAATTCTAAGAGATATTTTGTTGTATTTTTTGTAGCTAATTTTAACGCACTAAACATTTGAAAATTATCAAAATTAGAGCTTTCAATTAATTGTTTAATAAATTCGACATATCTTCTTAAATAATATGTAGTTACCATTGACAAGCCATTGCCTACAGTGGCATTGTTTGCATCGTTCCATTCAGGTCTTTGAGTGTTCAGCCAAATTCCTCCGTCAGGAATAAGAAATGTAATTTTAGGTAAAAGTAATATAAATAATTTTTCAATCATACTAACGTGAACTATTGAACTATTATCTAATACTAATTTTCCATCTTCACCAATTTCATCAACTAATTTATTGATTCTTGTATTTAATTTATGATCAAAATCAATAGTAGCTTTTGGATTTTTNATTATTTGGTCAAATGATTTAATTCTATANGGGACGTTAGCAAATGAAAATATTTTTCTGTTTAACAAANCTATTAATTCTTCATTTGANTAATTNTAACTATGTTCAAGAAGTTTTAACAAATATATGATCTGATGATCGTTCCAATANCCAATATAGCTCCATACATCATCTTCNTCAATAATTTCCCANTCTATACCATCTTGATTCATTCTGTATGGGTTAAAACCATCTACAGTAGTAGCATTAAGAAATTTGGATATGAAAGAATTTGTATANTTTGGATAGCTAATACTGAGAGCTTCCCAGTTTTGAAAGATGTCTCTCCAATTGCCTTCATAGTTTATTAAATTNTCATTTTCATGATCTGATACCTTAATATTAAAATAGTTCCAAGGACGACTGGGATCTCCGTGTCTTCTGCTAAATACCAATGGAAGAAATTCATATCCCAATCTATTAAGATCATTATTTTTACTGCTATTGCATAGTTTTAAAATTTCATCAAGAGTTGTAGTATTATTTAATTTAACACTAATTTTTTTGAATTCTGTGAAAGCATTTTTGTTTCTTTTTTTTAAAAAGTCTAAAAATTGAGAAGTATTTATAGTATAGCCATTTATAAAAACACCGCCTCGCATAATGTTATACAACACGTTCGATGTATGACGGTAATCATTTGATCTATTATTAGTTCGTTGAAAGCCATCGGAGAATTGCACATATTCGGTCAATTTTTTTGAACTATAATCTAAATTCTTATCAATTTTGTAGTGAAATGATTCATCTTTTGTGATTTTGTTTTCTAATAACAAAATTTGTTCTTGATTTTTTTTAACGTCAGCGTTTAAAGACCAATCTATTGATTCGTTTGAAGATATTTTTTTATCAAATTTAATATAGTAGTTTAATTTTTGACCGTAAATATTGCTGACCTCTTTATCCATAGATAATGATGCGCTATGATCAAAATTTGATGATCCCCAAACTATATTAGCATACATAGCTTCAATAGGTTCTGGTCTATCAGATATTAAAGTAGTCAATGANAANACACCAATTTTTGAATTATTTAAAATTTCACCGTATTTGTAAGCATTNATCAAGTTGCTCATTGATTGCTGATTTCCTACAGATATACCAAAAGGCGAAATGTCTTGAATCCCGTTAATAACAGTAAAATTTAAACTTTCATTTGTATGATTAGATAATTTAGATTTAAAAATAAAACCGTACTTACCGCTGCCTTGTATTGAATATTGGTAACTAATATTAAGGTCTTTATTGATTTCTTCAAATACAATTTTATGACCTAATGGAGATCTATACAAATTTCTTTGTATTTCATACTTTTTAGTTCTGTGAAAAGGTTCCCAAATATAATTGTTCCCTGACTTGGTTATGGAAATTATAATATATAGTCCTGTTGATCTTTGTTCGTGTAATTTATCATCAGTATAATATGGGAACAAAGAATTGTCAGGGTTTTGCCTGCCTGCTGCTAATCCTCCTACAGATGAAATATATGCCCATAAATCATCATGGCTGGTTAAAGTCATTAAAAAAGGACCAAGTGTATCGAAATTTTCTATTTTATATAAATTGTTCATGTAGTTTTAAAACTTAAATAACTGCGACAAGCCAATTGAGAGCCCTTTGCTTGAATTTAAAAAACCATCTACTTGTGATATCCCAAAATTAAAATCATAATTTTTAAACCTTAAACCAAAACCGGAATACCAATTTATATGTTGAGATCCATCAAAATTTATCCAAAAAAACAATGGGACCTTTTCAAGTTTATTATATGCTGTCCCAATTGAGAACTGAATATTTTTATAATAAATATCGTTAAGTGGAACTAAAATATGCGAAGCTGCAGAAAAGTCTTTATATTGATAGTTACCATTTAATAGCATATAGCTTGGATAAGGGGTTGTTTTAGTTTGTGAAACAGATATGTTTGATTCGCTAGTAATTATAGATGAATTTAGACTATCTTTTTGAACTTCGTCATAATCTGATATTTCTTCCAATTGGTCAGAAGATATATTTAGCTCATAGCTCATATTATATTCATAAGTTGATGATTTCCAGGCAACTGTGCCAAAAATATTGTTAAAAGATAATCCTACATTAATATTATCTGAATAATCTCCTGATATTCCAAAATCTAAGGCAAGACCAGAACCAGAAAAGCCAAAATCAGAACCAAATTCGAAACTTGAAGATATGGAGTCTATTTCACTAATAATATATTTGCCATCAAATAAACTGTAAGTACTTTTAATATCACCTTTTATTTTAATATTGTCATCATCAGAATCAATAACAGAATTGGTAAATTGAGTTTCAAATAATGCCAATCCCATCAAGATTTTTGTACTAACACCAGCTCTAATATTTTTAAATGGAATATTAAAATTAGAAACGTATTTATCAATATTTCTTGAATGTGAAAATGTAATGGGTAATACTGCTTGGAAATGAGATTTATCAGTATCTAATGATATGTCCTTATCAAAATTCAAACCATAGAAAATCATATCAATAATTGAGTAAGGTAATAATATATTACCAAAAGACTGGGGTGTAAATGATAATGAATAATTCATATAGCTAAAAGCAAATTGAGATTGAATCATAGGTGAAAGCGAAATATTTTCTTCATTGAATATACTTAAAAAATTTGATTTATCGTTCTCATTTTCTAGGTTAATTCCAGATAGTAAACTATTATTAACCCAATCTAGAGTTAAAGAATTGTTTGTGAACTTAGCCTGCGTATTAAAGCTGATCATAAACTTTGTATTTTCATTATTAAGATATGAACTATTAAATCCAATACAATGATGATCCTTAACATCACTATTGAAAAAAATATAATCTGAATTAATGTTTGTGAAACATAAAGATATTAGAAAGATGATATTTAATAAGAATTTATTCATTATCTATCTTTATTTTGATTCTTGTCCAAAGTTTAATGTCTATTGAATCTGTAGAATAAAATGAATACGGGATAAAATCGTTATTTTCATTATAAGGACTTTGAAGATCTAATATAGGTTTCAAGTATTCTGAGGAACTGAATATATCAAATTTATCAGAATTAACCTCAATACTATCTGTCATTATGTTATTTGATGGAATAAGAGATAAATCTATGAATTTATTACTATTATTAACAATTGTTGTAGTATCGTTTGAACAATAAACAGATAAACTTGTATTAAAATTAAATGGTGTAAGGTATTGATAGAAAATAATCATGCTTTCAATATCTTCTGGTACGGTGTCAGCTGAAAGTTCACTAGATGGAATATTTATGCTCGTTTGATCTGTAAATAGAAATTCAAATGGAACCTCAATAGTAAAATCAGCTGCTATTGCATCGGAGCTATTGATTATGCCATTTCCTGAAACAGTTGCCAGGCCAGATACACTTATGGAGTCAGGAATGATATTAATCATATTTATGATATCATTAGAATCAAGATATATTCTATCAATTGATGTTGTTGTTAGCTCTGAAAATTGAAATATATATTCATCTCCAGATTCTGTATTGGTTGAGTAAAAATCAAGTTCAAGATTTAAATCTAATTCTAGTTCAGAATCAAAGTCTAAATAGGCATTGGCATTATTAAAAATAATACCTTCTACATCATCTGGTAAAATGGTTAGATCAGATTTTGAAAATGGTTCTATCTCAACTTCAACAGGTGCGATATATCCTTCAATGTAAGAAAAGGTAAGTTCAGGTATATTGAAAGTGATTTCAATATTATTCTCTAAATTCAATGTACTTAGCTCATCCGAATTTATAACAACCTNAGATGTATACGTAACCTTTTGATACATNTCTGAATCAACGTCGTTGTCAAGCAACAAGGAATGGTTAGTCAGATCAATATTGACAATTTCTTCAGGATCATCAAGAGGAATAGAATAACTAAATATATTTCCATTGCTATCTAATATTTGGTCAATACTAAAATTAACATCAGCTAAGAGGCCCAAATTATTACTAATAGAAATTTCGATGTTTCCTGATTCTAGTATGCCTTCTTTTATAATGTTNTCACTTTCTAAATTCACAATACTTGTTTCAACGATGGGATCTTGATTGAAGTATCCAGTAACTTCTTTTATAATAATATTTTGTATAGAAAGATTAACACTTATATNCTCAAGTAGATTATATTCGTTGGCTGATGGATCAGAGCTTACAGCAATAGCATTATAAAAAATCTTTGGTAGATCATCATCGTAGGTGGGGGATAAAACATGATTTTCTAANGAAAATGTTTCAANTTGAGACCCTGATATNACAATATTTTCTGTAAATGGTTGGCCATTATCAAAAATTTCATCAATAACTATTTCTAAATTTATTGGCGCATCAGAAATATTATTAATAATCTCTACAATNATTTCACCTGATTCAAANAGAGCGCTTTGAATTGTTGCACCATCNATTTCTAATTCAACATCACCTGCAACATTATTTTCCTGCGATTCNATCACTCCATTGATAGATGAAAAAGTAATTTGTTGGTCNATATCAGTTATATCGCCCACAAGTTCAAANCTAATATCAANATTATCAGTTTGATTAATCACAATATAGTCATCATTGTTAGTAGTNANTACCTCATAAGAATAAAAAATTTGTTGATCATCAATATCGTCAATTCTAATTTCATATTGATTAAGATCGATTGGATCAANTGTATCTGAAAGATTAAATGAAATTGATAGAACTTCTCCATCAGGATTTAGAATGTTTGGAATATTAATAGAAATGTCGCCATCTAGGTTAGCTGGTAAATTATTTTGAAGGTTAATTAATAAGTAACCAGTGTTTATTGTAGCTTCTAATATTATATTTTCATTTTCTAGTAAAAAACTTCCCGTATCATTAAAGCTTTGAGCAGGAATCTGAGCACTAGCCTCAGCAACGAATAAATCGATAGCTGATACTCCAATATCAATCTGAGAACTTAGCAACTGATTATATGTGACATTATTTGCTATATTACTAACAGTTCCCGAAATAGTAATATCTATTTGATTGGGTAAATACCCATTGTTAGGTAATTCGCCTAGGTTAATTATATCATTGTATATCTGGCCACTTTCAATAGTTCCCAAATTAACAGTTGTAATTATTTCATCTGTACTTTGGTTCTTCATTTCGAGTAACATATTTTCAAAATTTAAATACATTTGAGAGTTGTCAATGTTTATAATCATGACTCCAGAATCGAAGTTTGCATAAAGAAAAGATTCAAATTCGACTAGATTTGAAGTTGGGACAATTTCTTCATTATTAATTGTTCCTAATTGGTTTTCATCATAGGGAGCATCTCCTAATGAAGGATCGCCTGATGTATCAAGAAATGATTGAATACTCGCATAAAAATCTGGAAGTAGGCTTTCAAACGTATAAGGGTCTGTCTCTTGTTGGCTGATATCATCTAAACTTATTAAACCAATTTCAGTTGTAAGACCAGAAGAAACAGATTCAATTCCTACATCTGTAAAGTTTATGGTCTTATTCGAAGTTATATCTTCAATATTAATATCGTCGACAGACTGAGTGATAGTAGTGTCAATCACATCTTCAATACTTAATTTATCATCTATAAAGGTTGAATCAATTTTTTCTTCAAGCTTGTACACAAAAATAGAATCATATTCATCAACTGTATTGATGTCAGGATAAATTGTGACTGATGAATCAATATCCAGAATATTTTCTCTTAAAGCCAGAGTTTTTTCAATTAAAGGAATTTCGACGTCAATATTCCAACTAGGCAATTTTGGGTCAAAAATATTTTCAACATCGCAGGAAGTAAAAATAAAAATGAATGATATTATATAATAGAGTTTAATTTTCAATTTTTGAATCGTTTTTTAAGCACCTTAATTAAAAAAAATGCGCTCATTTAGATTG
>NZTO01000030.1 GCA_002703375.1 Fidelibacterota bacterium
TGCTAAATCCTGCTCCAGGATAACTGAAATCAACATCACTCGCTCCGCTTAGGAANANNNNATATGNTTCNCCNGGTGACATTGTAGTGATTTGNTANACACCAAAAGATGGANCGTTAAACTGACCCATATCATTTGATATTAATAATATGTTATCGTAATAATCACCAAATACATCATCAGATGACATCTCCATCTGTGGAAGATATGGCAATAGATTTAGTTTAAATGCTTCAAGTAACAGAGGAGTTGTTTGTTCAACTGGCATACCCTCTACAGAAACTGTATAATCTGATGCTCCTGATATAAAACATCTATATCCCTCAAGACTTAAATCNCCAAGTTGATTCACGCCGAAAGATGGAGCATAAAAACCTCCATTATCGTCACTCATCAAAAGAACTGGAACATTTTCTAAATTACTTTCAATGGATAAATCATCTGGCGATACGTTGAACGATACAGAATTTAACATAAATGAATTTANNGTAACACTTTGAATGACAGTGTATTCACANGTACCGTCATCTTCTGTTGCATCAGGATTATAATTTATAGCTTCTGGATCTGTACAACCAAATATAGGCGCTTCACCTCCAACATAAATAGTTCCACTTGAAGTAGCTACAGGCATCGGAACACCATTGTCTGCTGACAGAATAGGATTATATATTGATACTTCTGTCTGACCTTCAATACCACCATTAAAAGTTAGTATTGCGATAGGCCCAGTTCCAGGTGCAATAGTTCCTCCTGCAAAGTCAAANCCAACAACAGTAACTANATTATCNTCATTTTCTTGAGCTGAAATAGCCCATCCACTTGTTCTTTCTGTAGTAACAATATCTAAATANGATATAATATCTGGATTATCTTCAATAGCAAACTGGAATCCATATACATCATCATCATTNTCTAGAGTAATAGCAATATCTCCACTTGTATTTAATTCAATTGTAGTACCTTCAACACCTAAAAGAGCAGCACCCGCTGGAGTGATATTTACAAATCCATCTGTTGAAAATACCGGCAATTCACTTGCGTCTGTTGCTCCAAGGAAAATATCCGACATATTTAAACTAACTTGAGTTTGACTAAATACATCTTCTACGCTGTAAACAATATCTACTATTGACCCTTCTCCAGCTTCTATTACACCACCTCCTACATCAAAACCTACTATGATTACAGATCCATTAGGTTGCTCATTAAAAGAAACAATAAATGTTTCGGTTCTATCCGTTGTTAAAACATCGATTGACGTCAGAGCATTAGGAGAATCAGTAAGAGTAAATTGAAAACCAGCAACATCAATAGGATTATTTAGTGGTATACTAAGCGTAATTTCTGTACCAGACGCAACATCTGCAGATTCAATTGCAAGTACAGCAAAATTAGCTGGATCAATTACTGTTACGCATATTGTTTCAGTAGGATTAGACTCACCATCATCATAAAGAGATTTAACCTTATAACAATATTCAACTCCAAACTGAATTTCTGCATCTTCATATTCAGTATTTTCAGTGAATAATAAAAGTTNATTGTCTCTGTATACATTGTAACCAATAAAATCTCTTGAAACATTTTCTTCATTTGAAATATTTAATGTCTCACAATTTGCTAACGGAGGATCCCAGTCCAGCTCAACAGTTGTTGATCCATCCTCAGCTACAGCTACAAAATCTTCAGGTGGACACATCGGTCCAGCATCTGGCGCATCACATATTTCATTTGATGGTTGAGATTCACCTTCATCATATTCTGCAACAACATAATAACAATATTGTGTTCCATTTTCAAGCCCATCATCTAAGTAACAACTCTCGTTTGCAGGAACAGACGTCAAAAATTGATCATCTCTATAAATATTATATTGTAAAAGATCTCTATCAATATTAGATTCTATAGAATTCATAGCAATTACATCATCTGTATGCTCAATACTTTCAAGAACATTAGGCATATTAATTTCATACCATGATTCTTTATCTAAAATTGCAGTTTCAACTGCTGAACTTGATGATGTTGATAGAATAGCACCCTCTGTATCAAACTCTACAATTTCTGAATCTGCAAATTCTCCACCCGATACAACAATNACACCATCAATTANGATATTATANTATCCATATCCATAACCGCAACATATACCATCACCCCAAGAATCAAANATNCTAAAAGTATATTGACCCGGATTTACCATATATTCCCATTCATACAGAGTTTCAGAACTTGTAAGCTCCCCAGCTGCTATACTGGCTACAACAGTACCATCGGANGATTCTAAGNTGAATGAAGTTTCAGTTGGATAATTATCAGTAAAAATCTCAATTTCTAAATTTCTTTGNGATCCAGGAGCATTCCAACACAATTCTATATAGCCGTTACCNGCTTCAGAACTTAAACCAACAGGTGGACCTAATATCCACATTCCACAGGATTCATTAGTTGGGAAAGATTCACCAGATGGATATAAACCAGTAACTTGGTAACAATATTCTACATCGTGCTCTGCAGTAATATCTTCATAATACATATTTGTGGTTGATCCAATATTTACTCCATCTCTGTAAACAATATATTCAATAGGATCTCCACCTTCCCAAGTCAGTCCAACAAAACCTGCACCTCCAATCGCAGACAAATTAATTGGTGCAATACCAGGTATAGGGGTTTCGCATACATTTTCAGTTTGAGGAGATTCACCTTCTGCATATAATCCTGTTATATTATAGCAATACTCAACCATATTTGTTAGAGGTTCATCTCTGTATGTGAATTCATTTGCTGGGACATTGGCAATTAATGAATTATCTCTGTAAATATTCCAAGATAATAGCTCTCTATCTGTATTCTCAATGGTTTCAACCATTTCAGGATTTGGAAAAGGTGAGACTGGATTAATTCCATTCAAATCAACAATACTATTTGAACTTAAATCAGCATCTCTAGCTCCTAATCGAGTAAGCGTAGTAATACCATCAACGTTCTCTCCATTATAACCATTATCATCCTGCCAACCTTCACCATAATCACCATCTATATTGAAATAATAGTAAACAGCATAACCTTCAAACTGAAAATACGCATTATAATCAAATTCTCCAACTCCAGAACATAAACCATCTCCAAGATCGACTGTACTTCCACCACCCCAAACTACAGGCAAGCCATCGACATCTCCTGTTCCGTCTTCGTAAAAGGTTGCTGTACCTGGGCCAGCAGGAACACCTGTACAATACCAATCATATGTTAAACTCCAAGTACCAACTAAGTCTCCATCAACATTTGGATCAGGAGCCCCCCAAGCTAGATCTATGTATCCGTCGCCAGCTGTAGCTGTAACATCTGATGGAGGCAAGATCATCCACATACCACAATCTTCATTACTTGGAAATGATTCTCCAGAAGGATAATTGGCAGTTACTTGATAGCAATATTCGACATCGTGTATTGCAGTGTCATCTTGAAAAACAAGTTCAGAAGTTGAATTAAGATATTCACCATCCCTGTAGATATTATAATCAATAACACCATTACTACCTGCACTCCATTCAAGCAATACAAAACCTTCTCCGCCTGATACATCTAATTGGGTTGGAGCATCACCAGGAATAGGTGTTGCACAAGCTATATTAGATTCAGGCGATTCTCCGTCTTCGTAAATACCTGTCAGTGTATAACAATATTCGTTCATATTTTCAACTGTAAAATCATCATATTCATATGTATCTGAAGAAACATTATCAAGATAGTCACCATTTCTGTAAATATTAAATGACATCAAATCACGATTTATATTTTGACTAATTGCCATATTATTTTTCCATTCATCTATAGAAATTTCTTGGTTAATCTTATTTGATTCATGGACAATGTTTTCTAAGATAATTCTTTCATTATTACTGTAGTTATCTCCGCCCATACAAGTTTGATATGCCTCTTCACATAAATCATCCCAAGAACTATCACAACAAAATGGATCTTGAGAAATTACTTGTTCATAACAGTCATCATCATATGGAGCGTCAGCAACACAATCACCAACCTCCCAGTTACTTTCAGAGACAGTTATTTCATAGTTACCTTCTTGACCTCCAAAACCATCAACAACAATATAATAACTTCCTGCACTTAAAGAAACAGGGTCTAAAGTAGATGCTAAAGATCCTACTGGTGCATCATTACAAGTAAAATCATCGTTATAATATCCTGTTGTTGTTTCAAAACAATCAAAATCAGCCGTAAAGATTTCAAGTTTTGTATCATAGTCAGTATTTTGACTACAAACTGATACAGTGATATTTGTAGCTGTAGGTAAATACAAATAATAAGCTACATCCGCACCTGATGAACCCTGAACAAGCCAATCATCTCCAGCACCAATATTACTTCCCTGATGAGTATATGGTAAAGAAGGTATTTGGTAGTTCCCACATAAATCCGTAGCAGGTTCAAACCACTCTAAATGAACAACTCCATCCCCAGCCTCAGCAGTTAAACCTGCAGGTGGCAATATCATCCACATAGCACAATCTTCATTAGTTGGACCAGACTCACCTAAATCATAATTAGATGTAACAGTGTAGCAATATAATACATCGTGCTCTGCTGTATTATCAATGTAAGTAGTTTCAACTGTATTTGCGATTGCTACTCCATCTCTATAAACAGTGTAATCTATAACATCAGCTGCTGCTGCAAGCCAAGATAGTTCTAATGCACCATCAATTGGCAATACACTCAAATCACTTGCAGGCTGTAATATCCATTGATCACAAGCTTCATTTGACGGTANAGAATTACCTTCATCNTANACTGCTCTTATATAATAACAATAAATANNATCATGCTCTGTATCATAATCAAGATACTCAAATGNACTAATATCTACTTGAACTAANAATTGACCATCTCTAAAAATTTCGTAATAAAGTAAATCTCTATCTATGTTTTCAATAGATCTCATAATCATTAATTCTGGATTATCCTGATTAATATTAAGTTGTTGGTCATAATTTTTAGTNTNACCTAAATTATTATTAGTTCTTGNTGAAAATGGNTCTGTTATTATNGTTGTTAAACTNAAATCATCNGTNTTAAATGTAGTACTTTCNTCATTAGTAAAACCCCCAGATCCTCCACCAGAAACGGCTAATTCGCCATCAACAAATAGACTGTAATATCCTGGATCTAATATACCGTCACCCCAAGTATCAAATATTGTAAATGTATATGACCCAGGAGCAATTAAATAACTCCATTGATACAATACACCACCCTCTGTAAGTGATCCAGATTCTATATTATCAATTACAGTACCATCAGACCCTACAAGTGTCCACGATGTTTCTGTAGGCCAAGTGTCTGTCAAAACTTCAACAGTTAATTCTCTCAAAGAACCAGGAGCATTCCATGAAACATGAATGTATTGCTCATCATCCATACCTACNGCACTGACTCCNACTGGAGGNTTTAAAACATATGTAGAACAAGCTTGATTTGTAGGAAAAGATTCTCCAGATGGATATTCTGCTTTAACTTCGTAACAATATTCTACTCCTGCTATAACATCGGAGTCATCAAAAGTAGTATCATTAGTAGAACCAAGAATTTGACCATCNTTATAAATGTTATATTGAATTAAATTTGGATCATTTGAGGCTTGCCATTCAAGACTTATCGTACCTCCCATATCTGATGCAGTTAAATTTGATGGTGCTAAACCTGGAATTGGAATAGCGCAAACTAACTCAGTTTGTGGAGATTCACCCTCTTCGTATACGCCTGTCAAACTGTAACAATACTCGGTCATATTTTCTAAAGGCTCATCTCTATATGTAAATTCATCCGATGGAACGTTAGCAACCAAACTATTATCTCTGTAAATATTCCANGACAGCAATTCTCTNGAGGTATTAATATCTGTNTGGACCATTTGTGGATTTGGAAATGGTGAGATAGGATTCACACCATTTAAATCAATACTATTATTACTAAATAATTCAGCTTCCCTTACTCCCAGACGCGTTATAGTTGTTATTCCATCAACATTTTCTCCATTGTAACCATTATCATCTTGCCATCCTTCTCCGTAATCTCCATCTATACTGAAATAATAATAAACTGCATAACCTTCAAATTGAAAATATGCGTTATATTCAAATTCTCCAACTCCACTACATAATCCATCTCCAAGTTCAACAGCACCAGCTCCTCCCCAGGTTACTGGAAAACCATCAATATCTCCTGTTCCATCTTCATTAAATGTTGCAACTCCAGGACCGGCAGGAGTACCTGTACAATACCAATCATAGGTCAAACTCCAAGTACCAACCAAATCTGCATCTGTATTTGGATCTGGAAGTCCCCAAGCTAAATCAACATACCCATCTCCAGCACTAGCTTCTAAATCAGAAGGTGGTAAAATCATCCACATTGCACAATCCTCATTCGAATCAGGGGACTCCCCTTCTTCATAAACTGCTGTTACAGTATAACAGTACTCTACATCGTGAATTGCAGTAAAATCTGAAAACATTGTATCAGATGTATTATTTAAATACTCTCCATCTCTATAAATATTGAAACTTTGTTGTGCATTATCAGGATGTGGCTCCCACGTCATATATATATGATCACCCTGACCTTCAGCACTCAAATTTGTTGGTTCACTNAGCTGTGGAGTAGCACAAGCGGTATTGGAATAGCCAGAACTTCCTTCATCATAAACAGCAACGATATTATAACAGTACTCTACTAAATAATTTAGGCCTTGGTTATCAAGATATTGTGACTCTGTAGTAAACTCTATTCCTTGATTATCTCTATAAATTTCAAAACCAAGCAANTCTCTTGCCAATCCACCTAAATTAAACTGCTCCTGACCTTCTGTTCCAGTTTCTAATGTTCCTGTAGCTACAACATTACCATTAGAATCAGTAATTTCATATATGTTACCATTCCATCCATCACCAAATGAATCATACATGAAAATAGTATAATCACCAGGTGCTAATAATAAATCATATTGGCCAACAGCTCCATTAGCTACAGATTGACCCTCATATTGTAAATCCCAAGAAACTTCACTTTCCCAAGAACCACCTCCAACGAACATTGAATACTCACCTAAGCCAGGAGGATTCCAATCAAGAAAAATTTCTAATCCATTTTCTGAAGCTGTTAAATTCCCTGGCTCTTCAAGGTATAGATCAAGCGTACTCCCACAAGATTCATTTGAAACATCAGATTCAATAAAATCATTGTAGGCAGAAACAGTATAACAATATTCTGTGTTTATATCTAAACCTGAATCAGCAAAGTTAGTAAATTCTGATGTACCTAAAAACACACCATCTCTAAAAATTGAATATCCAGTTACTGTCCATGGCTCAGGGTGACTCCAGGATAAATTCATCATTTCCCAACCACCAACTGTTACTAAATTTTCTGGAGCAAAAAGTGGTGGAGGATCTTCACCAACAACAGTCACTAAACCTGTTTCTACTGTAAAATCAACAGCAGAAGCATTTGGATCAGAAAGAACTGATGCTTCCGGTAGAATTGATAGTTGTATTTCAGTGCTGTACTGACTTGTAGAGGTAAATGTTATGTCAACAATTGAACCTTGACCTGGCTCAATGAAACCACCTCCTATATCAAAACCTAAAATTATAAAACTTCCATCTTCTTGCTCATTACCTACAAGCGTAAAATTTGGAGTTCTGGAAGTTGTTGAAACATCCAATTCTGCATCTGATACTGTTAAATAATTTGGCCAATCAACAATGCGAATTTCAAATCCACTAATATTTTCATCATTTGATAAATTTGTTGATATTACTACAGTTTCACCNGCATTTACAGTACCATCGCCCATTGATAACACTGCCTGTGTAAAAGTTAAATTTAGAAATAAAATAGAAATAAAAAGATATATTCTTTTCATTGTTAAAACCTCCCCCTGTTTTAAGAAATGAATAAAAAATGCATCTAGCATTTTTTACTTTTAAATTGCTTTGTCTTGAATCTATTAATTTTATTGAAAATTAACTATAGAAATTAGAACAAGTTACATACATTTACAAAAGAGTAAATTATGTTTATTTATCCCAAATAAATGGCTTAGTTACTGAGTTGATTTTAACTCCTTTTTTGCCAGCGATAATTGGATCTAAACTAACCTCAAGTGGAAATTTTATATCCTGCTTTTTTTTGGCTTTCAAAACACATAAAATATTCTCTGATAAAAATAAAGATTCTGATTCTGATATGACAGCACCTTTAATAGAAAATCCTAGAAATGTTGACTTTCCACCTTTCATCATAAATTCTTGTTCTTCTCCTATACCACCAGAGATTCCTTCTAANTTAAAATATTCTTTTGGAAGTAGATCTGCTTGAAACCCTGCAACTGGGACAGTAGTATAAAGATAAACTGCAATGTCTAATGTTCCATCTCCATTATCTTTAATTGATTCAATTCCAATTTCAGTACCTTGCAATACCTCAGCTTTTTTACCGCCTGCTTTTGGATCAGAACANAAAAGTAACATCGGCAATATTATAAACGATAAATATCTCATTTTTACTCCTATTTTTAGCTACCTAATATATAATTTATTATTGATATAATATCTAAAATATCTAATATATTATCATTATTTAAATCTCCANCTGACTCCTGATAATAATTTGGCTGACTTTGGTTTAAAATGATTGCAACAATAGTTATGACATCTGATATGTTAATAATTTGATCACAATCTAAATCACCTGATAGAAAATTATCACATTCAAAATCATAATTTATTTCAAATGATCCAGTCCTATGCCTATTGCCTTTATACATTTTCCAATAATTTTCATTATTGCCAATACTTTTAACATCTATTATAGAAATTCCAGCTGTTGTTCCAAAAATTAATTCTAGATCATCATCGTAATCAATATCATCAATTGAAGGAGACCCAATGATTGAAAAATCACCATTTATTGGGAAAAAATGTGTAGGAACCCCATCAATTGAGTAGGAAGATATATGACCACCCGAATTACCAAAAATAATTTCAGCTTGTCCATCATTATCTAAATCTGAAAAAGAAGGAGTGATTGTAATACTACTATTAGTATTGATAGGGAAACCCTGTAAAATATGTCCATTTTCATCCAAACCATAAAGNAGACCTAGATCTGTCCCAAAGAAAAGACCAACTTTATTGTTCAAATTTATAAATCCAGTTGAAGTAGAGATACTAGAACCAGCATCAAAACTCCATATCATTTCTCCTAAACTATTGATTGCATAATAATAGTTATCTCTACTGCCAGCAAGAATTATAATATCATCATTTAAACTCAATATTGATGGTGATGATTTAAATTTTCCATTTGCAGTAAATGGAAATCCATCTGCAATACTACCATTATCATAAATCAAATAAATATTATTAGATTCAGTTGCTATAACAATATCATGAAGACCATTTTCATCAACATCATAAATTGAAGGCCCTCTCAAAACTTTTTCTCCAATAAACAAAGGAAAATTCTCTACTGGTGAACCATCAAAGTTAATTACATATAAATAGCTTAAATTTGAATAACCTGCAATAGCAATTTCTAAATCGTCATCATAATCAAAATTACCAATCGCAGGTGTTCCCATAAGAAACTGGTCTAAATCTAATACTAAATCCTGAGCACCTGATAAATTGATAATATTTATTAAACCATTTTTAGATGCAATAATGATTTCAAAATTTCCATCTAAATTGAGATCAGCAATAGCTGGTGCTCCCCAAATATCATCTCCTACATCGACAGGAAAACCACTTCTTTCGTTACCATNTTTATCAATACAATGAACAAGACCATCATAATCTCCAAATATCATTTCTTTTTCACCATCTTGATCAATATCATAAACAAAAGGCGATGATTCAACTTGATTGTAACCTGTCAAAGGGAATCCATCTTGATATAGACTAACTTCTAACTTAAGATCAAATTCTTTTGTATATATTGTTTCGTTCTGAGTTTCTGANGTTAATATTGCTTTTAAATGAAAAATACCTAATTCTGAAAGGGTTTCAATTTTAAATGGATCACTATCNGTTGAATAGTTTTGACCAGAACTTAGAATATCTATAGAATGAGTTCCATCTATAATATTTATATAAGGACTATTTGATACTAAATTAATTTCTACATTATTTGCATCTGGCCAATTTTCCCAATTTTGGATATTGATATTTACTGAAGCAACTTCATATGGATTTATCTTTCCATCTCCATCTCCATTAAATTCAACAATACTAGAATCTATCATAACAATAAATGGATTAACAGGAGGATAATTCAATTCGGGTCTTTCAGTCTCAATTGTATAAACAGATTTAATATTTTGATCATTTGATAAATAAGTTCTACAATTTTTTGTTGAATATGACATTAAATTTGTTTCATCTGGATCAAATTGATCACCGTGACCATCAACATATTCTCCTATGTATTCACAAGAATCTCCAACGAGATCAGAAAGATTGGGATCTGCAGGAGTATCACAAAGACCATCACCCCTTGTTGAGCATTCTGTTCCGTCTACATATTCAGTACTATTACCTGAAATTACACCATTTTCATCAGGATCTACTGAGCCCTGATGAGTATGAAATAAATTAAAATAATGNCCTATCTCATGAGCTAGAGTTGAATGATTATCTGATGTAGCAAAACAACTATTTGCCATAATGATGCCTTGTGTATTATACCAAGTAAATGTTGATATCCCGCACAAATCATTTTCACCATTATTTAATATATCTACAGCATAAATATTAATTGAGTTTTCAACTACNTTTATTTGCCTCAATTGATCCATTTCTTCNTANGATTCTATTGATAGAAAATCTGAATTATCAATATAATCTATATTTCCAAGTTGATATGGCAATATATTCGCATTTGAATATGCATTTAAAATATCAGATAAACCTATGTCAATTCTGTGAGGAGGTAACCCACCTACTCCATTATCTGATCTAACTATATGAAATGTTATCGGTGCCCATATTATATTCGGTATTTCATCACGTTTAATGTTTGCCTTATGAATAGAAAAATTTTTTATATTTTTTTGATAGTTTTCAAAATCAGGGACTGTTCCACATTTCTCAAAAGCACTCAAAGCTAAAGATAGGAATAATATGATGATTAAATTTTTTACATTCATTATATATAATTTATCAATTTCTTAACTAAAAAAAGAAAGCCCTATCTGTAATTAGATAGGGCTTTCATAATTAAGATGTTCTTAAATTATTTAAGAAGCATTACTTTTTGCATTGATACATTTGATCCAGCAATAACTTTCACAAAATATACACCACTTGAAATATTAGCAGCATCCCAAGTTATGCTATGATATCCAGCATCTAAAACGCCATCAACTAACACGTCAACTAATTGACCTGAAACATTGTATACGTTCATAGAAACAGCAACTTCATTTACCAGTGACAATTCCATATTTGTAACTGGGTTAAATGGATTAGGATAAGCAGCACTTAATCCAAACACTGTTGGCAAACCATTTGTTAAGTTAATGTANTCACCATTGGTATTAGCTGCTATAACCTCATCAATTGTAAAGTCACCATTTGATGTGAATATTACATCATCTTCTGGTGCAACAACAATTAAATGAGTTACATTTTCTTTAGTAACGTGCTTTGCTACCATTGCATTATTAGTTAATTCAATAGAAAAGTCTGTATCGTGAGATATTTTCATTTCGATACCAGCAACAAATCCATCAGCTTCAATAGTTACACCATTGTCAGCTTTAAAGATAGTAGCAGAATTTGCATCTACTGTTCTACCTTCAAGAATTTCACCTACTATAATAACGATGTCTAGTACGTTAACTAATCCATCATCATTCAAGTCTGCTGTTGCAGATTCGCAAGATTCGCCATCCCAAGTTGGCTCAAGAATCTCACCTACAATGATAACGACGTCTAGAACATTTAGCAATCCGTCACCATTAGAATCACCTGTTCCTGCTGTTGAACAACCGCTAAAGCAAGCTTCGTTTGAAGCACCTGACTCTAAGCCTAATGCNTCGTCAAATGCTGTCACTACCCAACATCCACCATCAGATGGAAGTGAGAATGCTAAATCAAAAGCAACACCTACATTTTCACCTGTATTTGAATCATACACGTTAAATGAAGTTACTGCTCTATCAATATTATGATCTATTACAATCGGTTTAGGCTTGTAAGTATCTGTTGCTTGAACAACGTGCAATCCANATCCATTGCTTAATGAATAATCATATCTNTATGTTCTATTATCCATCGCTGCAACGCCCGCAGGAGCGCAAGTCATAGTAGCTACGTTACCGTTCCAACCATCACCATATGCATCTGAACCGTTGAAAACGTGAGTGCCAGCTGGAAGAGCTAAAGTTTCAGCATATGGAGCACCACCTTCTGCAACCACATCTGGAGTATCAAAAGCTGTTATTGTCCAACTAACTTCTGACTGCCAAGATCCGCCATCAACAACTAGACTTTGTGAAGCACAATCCTCAGGTATTGTAAATGCAGCAGATCCTTCAGCGCCTGTATCTATAGTAAATACTAAGATTGGCTCAGGACCTGTACCATCATCGTAACACTGACCACCTTCAGCTAAGTCAGCTGAGCTTGGATCAACGCATGTTGCACAAGTTCCTCCAACATCTTCACAACTGTATGATGGACCATCAACACAATCACCTGGGCAACAGTCACCACTGTCATATCCACAAGCTTCTACATTATTTATAGCATCACAGTAACCATCTCCTACCCAAGAATCGTTTCCACCTGCATCTGCGCAAGCGCTTGGTTCAGGAGAATCTCCTGCACAATCATAGTCACTTGTTGATGCTTCAAATAAGTCACTGTAAACACCATCTGCTGTACCTAATATGAAGTAGTATGTTTCACTAGGACCAAACCCAAAGAAGAAGAAACTACCAAAGAATGGACCACCTGTTAGTTCTGTCAATTCTCCTGGATCAGTACCGTATTGAATACTTGTTACNCCACAATTATCTTCAAANGCGAATTCTAAAGCATTGGATAAAGCACCNGTACCATCNTNATAGCANCCATTTGGATCGCCAGCATACGCAGCACCTGTAGCATTTAATTCAACGCAGTCTTCGGGCTCTTCATATTCGCCACCAAAATCAGGATCTGCACAAGAATCCCAAATGCCGTCACCATCTGCGTCTGCTTGGTCACCACAACCTTCACCATCTCCANCAGTGTCACACTCGTCACAGGCATATAGATCATCAGATCCATCACAGGAATCAGCGCAACAATCACCACCATCAAAGTCGCAGTCTGGATTATTATTTCCTGCATCACACCATCCATCTCCGATCCAAGATACGGTTCCAAGACAGTCAGGGTAAGCTGCAGGCTCAAATCCATCATACTCCCAAGTTAATGATACAACACCATCACCAGCATCAGTCGCTTCTAGGTTATATGGAGTATCCATATCTGGTGTAGTACCTTCTGCTGAAGCAATATCAGATTCACCTGCTCCATTTACTGAAGATACACCTAATAAGGCTGTTTCTCCATAAGCAAAACCAAAGATTGTCAAGTAATCTGCTGGGAATTCACTGTAGTGAACAGTTGTACCAAGTAATACCCAACCCTCTCTATCAACACCACTATTTGAGTAAGATCTATGATTTTCTTGATCAAACATAATAGAATTTGTATTTTGTTTGGTTAATGTCATTTTGTGTTCGAAAGATCCTTTAGCAAATCTTTTTTCATTTGGTAAGTTTGCAGCAACATCTCCTGCAGTTCCAAAAACAAAAGTTTCATTAAAAGGAGAACCACCTGACAGCATAATCATACCATCTGCATCTAATATTGCCCAAGAAACCTCTGATGGATATGAACCACCACCACAAGTAACTAGTTGCTCTCCATCAGCTACACACAATGAACCAGCGCCCACTGCACCAGTATCTAATGTAATACATTCAGTTTGTGCGCCTAATTCACCTCCAACACATAATGCGTCTCCATTCCAGCCATCACCGAAAGAATCAAATAACTCTACAGCATATTCTGTTCCTTCACATAATTCTGGCTCAGGATTGCAATTAGGACCAGGCTCACCCAAACATCCTTCATAGGGAGCCCCACCTTCTAAAATTACTTCTCCAGTAGCCTCATTAGATAAGGACCAGCTTATTTCAGATGGGTAAGAACCAGCACTACAGGTAACTAAAACATCATCAGTAGCGCCTGCATAGCAACCCGTGCCTGATGAGCCATTTAGTAATTCGTACATATCGTCCCCAACCATTAATTGAGCACCATTCCAACCATCACCCCAAGAATCAAGCATGGTAACTAATAATTCACCTTCTGCACAAGCAGGTCCACCGTCATCAAAGCATTGACCACCTTCAGCTAAATCAGCTGACGAAGGATCAATACAATCATCACAAGTTCCACCCCATTGCGCACAATCATAAGTTTCTGTACTTACACAATCACCCGGGCAACAGTCACCACCATCATAGCCACAAGTTTCTGTATTATTACTAGCATCGCAGTATCCGTCAGCAACCCAAGATTGAACACCGCCAGATTCTTCGCAAGGTGTTGGAACATAAGGACAAGGATCTGGACACTGTCCTGAACCAACAAGAGCTGCCATATCACCACATTCAGTAGATAAACCGGGAACAACATTACCATCACATTCACCACCAGGTCCACCACTACAATCGTCTGCGCTACAAGCTTCGTAATAATCAGTTCCTAAAAGACTTTCAACACAAGCATCCCAAGATGCTTCACAATCAACTGCAGGTGTATCATCCCAAATATAAATTCCATATGCATCTGCACCTTCAACAGGTGTCCATGTCATAGCTAAGGATGGACCATTTACAGGATCCATAACACCTGTTACAACTAAATCACTAGGTGCATCAGGAATTTGTAATGGAGGAGCACCAGCTGTAACTTCATATGTTCCAGCAGCTCCTGCAGCGAAAATATTACCATCTGCATCTACCATATCCCAGGTAATTTCACTGTCCCAAGATCCACCACCTACAGTTACAACATAGTCACCATCAGGCATACACAATGTTGCAAATCCATAATCTCCTGAATCTAGAGTTCCTTCACCTACAAGATCACCAGCAGCAGAACTGACTGAGTAAATAGCACCATTCCAACCATCGCCATATGAATCGTACATGTTAAATGTTACAGGCGTATCACATTCATCTGGACAGTCTGCAATATCACATTCAAAAGACCCGTCCCAACATTCAGACCCTAAATCAGAACCTAAACAATCACCAGAACAGTCATTACAGTCACCACCATCACATCCAAATGCTTCACAAGCTAAACCTTCATTAATACCGTTACCAGTAGCATCACCAAAATCTGTACAGGAACCATCACCTAAAGCA
>NZTO01000031.1 GCA_002703375.1 Fidelibacterota bacterium
AAAGTCATTCCTAAATTATTTATTATATAATAAATTATATTAGCTATCATGGTAAAAATAGCATAACCTGGAAAGTGGGGTTGAAATTTGTTTAGATTGAACTCATCTGATACGCTTAATGCAAATCTTAAGCTATCAATGTCTTCAATGTAAAATATACTAGTAAATGTTCGTGAAAGAACACAGATAAATAGTAGTAGTAAAAGGTTTTGATTTCTAGTCGGGTTAATAATATTATAATTATAGTAGAATTTAAAAAGGTGCCCTAATTATCAATTTTTTTTGCCCGAATTTGATTGAAAAATAGCTGGGCACCTTTTTAATTTTTTAATATTTTACCAATTAGCTAAGTCATTAGCTGTAAACATATAAACTTCACCAATCATAGTTTTAATTTGATCCATTGTATCAATATATGAAATATCACTGGATGGTGCATTACCCATAAGTGTTATCATTTCAGTAAGATCAGTATTACTTATAACCTTATAATAATTAAATTGTAAGGCTAAAGCAAATGCTCTCATTTCTGACCAATGTTTATTTAAGTCTGAACTTCCGCTTGCTATATCATCCTGAACTGAATTTGCATAGTGAACAATATTTGCAGCAACAACTTTTTCCCATGTGTTTACAATGGTCATACGATGGGGATCATAACTTGATACTCCGCCTCCAGCTGTAATTGCCTCTCTACCATCGATGTAAGCACTCATAATTGTAGATGCAAAGCTTCCATCGTGATCACATCCTGTACAATCATCTCTTTTAGCTGCATACGCTGCCCAATCAAAATTATATTCAGTTTTATAGTCAATTGAACCACTCAAATCAGTGTCGTAAGCACCTCTTTGATTAGTGTTAGATAAATTTAGGTAATCTACTGATGCGCCAAAGTATCCAAATGACTCGTCCCAATAATGCTCCATATTCGTATAGCCATAGTCATCATTGGCACTTTCTGTATTATCTGCAACATCTAACTTTTCTGGGTAAAAGTATACTGATGTAGCTTGATAATAACCAACCATTGCAGCTAATCCTTTAGCTACCATTTGAGCAACATTAACCCCATCACTGGTTTCTTGACCTTCACTTTCAGCTGCATCGAACCAAGCTTTTACTAATTCATCTGGTGTCATATCATAACCAATGACATTACCTGGATCCCAATCGAAAGATGAACTTGCAATTTTACCTGATAGATTTTTTGTATCAATATCATGATAATAAGTTTGATCAGCAGTATAACCACTTGTGGCTATCTCTGCTGTTGCATCATCATTTTCATAGAAAACTAATAATTCTGCTGCTGTTACACCATCTACTACATTTCCTTTAATATCTCTAATTAGTAGATTTCTTACAGTCTGTCCAGTGTACTTAACACTACTTGTATTTTGAAATCTACTTGTGAATTCATAGGTTGTAAGATCGTCGCCTCCACCAGATTCACCTCCGCACAATTCAGTAATAGTAGCTGCATCTAATTCACTCATTCCTGTACATATTTGTTCATCTGCTGGTGTATCTTCAGGTTCACAACCATCTACACAATATTCCATTATTGCAGTGTAAGCAGCTTCACAATCTTCCTGAGTAGCTGTACCATCAAATAATCCTGTTGCATTTTCACTATATGTCATTAAGTTAGTAGTACAACTGTCTGCTGTTACTGGATCGTCGTCCTCTGAACAGCCAACAACAAATATACCGACCATTAACAAAAATAGTGTTATTTTTATTTTATTTATCATTTTTTAATTGCCCTTTTTTTTATTGTTAATTTAAAATAAATATTTCATAGATAAATTGATCTGCCTTCTAGGTCCCGTAATTATACCAGAACTTATATTTGCTTCATGTTTGTATGGACTCGAATGGAGCATTGATCCAACATATATTTTATCTGCTAAATTTTTAATTGATAATTGAATATTAACATTAGGTGAAAAATCGTATTTTGCACTCATATTTATAATACCATATTCTTTAATAGGTCCACAAATACCTAAATCACTACAGTACTCCTCAATTGATAATGCATAAATTGATATATTTTCACCATCATAGCTTTCCACATTTAGAAAATCTGAATAAACTTCACTTACATATTTGTAATCGAATCTTATATGTATTTTATCTAAAATACTGTTTTCTAAACCTAATATAAGTGTATGTTGTGGTGAATAAGGTAACGTTTTACCGCTGATATCAATTAATGAACTTTCTGAGTATATTTGTGGTTCAACTACAGTAAATGCAAATGGGGTACTAACAATAGCTTCCTCAACTTTTGCATCCAAATTTGTGTATGTTAAAAATAATGTAGGAAGAAATTTGTTATAATTAGAAAATTTTAACTCTGATGATAGCTCGATGCCTTTACTCACTACTTTACCTAAATTATTAAATGCCATTGATCTTCCAGCAGCAACCATATCTTCTATATCAATATGGAAATATGTAACCTCAAAATTCAATATTGACTGATTGTATCTTAGCCCTAACTCCTTATTCCAACTTTTCTCTGCCTTTACATCTAATCCACCATCGACATCACCAAAATTTAATATATTTAAAGCACCACTAGATGGTGGTGTAAAGCCTCTATGAATACCACCAAATATTTTGTAATTGTTTAAATTAAAGTTAAACCCAATTCCAGGCAATGCTACAATTGAAGTTTTATCTTGATAAATTGCTCCGTTTAACCTGTCCACTCTTTCTTGCTCAAATAATTCAAGTCTCATACCTGGCCTAATAATAAGATTATTATTAATATTTATAGAACTTGATATAAAACTTGATAGCGCAACTGATTCGTAATGATGACTTTTTTGATCATAATCAACCTGCGCAAGAGTATCAGGTCCCTCAAAATAAATTCCATCCCTACTATCAGGACTATCACCATGAACTCTGTCATCTACAAATCTTTCAAAATATATCCTTCCACCAATTTCAGTTTTCCAGTTATAGCGAAACAAAGAATGATCAATCGTCCAATCTTGCTCTAAACCTAAGACATAGAATGTTCTTAAAATTCCAAAATTGTTTTCTCTATTTCCAACTCTAATTAAATCATCTTTCATCCACAATAAGGTTTCATTTGGATTTTCATTATGTATGTAATTTTCTAGATTTTCAATTGTGTTATCTAATGTTTCATCTTCCAAATATGCTAGGTAATTGTCAACCTTAATGAACATATCATTTTCTCTCCACCACCTTCTATCAAAGTAACTTATAAATGCTTTTGATGATTTTATTGTATTAGAATTTATTCTCTCAGTTATTATTAAATCTGATGAAAATCGTTTTATTTTAAATTCATCATACTTTTTTGGGTTAAAATTGGGAAAATTATCATATGTCCATTTTGTGAGACCTGTATATGTTGCATTGGAATTTTCAAAATTAAAATTAGTTTTGGAATATATGGTTCTGTTGTTAGATGTTATATAATTAAACTTGATAGTGGCATTTGTTTGTTCAAAATCATTATTATTTCTAAATCCATCCCCTTTTTTAAATAATAGTTGAAATTCAGGATTTAAATTTGATTGAATTAAATTACCAGATTCGAAGAACAAACTATTATAACCATTTTCTCCAGAGGTTATTTGTACGATTTTATTATCATTGCCATCTGGTCTCTTTGTTATATAATTTATAATACCACCCATAGTTTGAGGACCATACGAAATAGAGCCGCTACCTTTAATAACTTCTACTCTATTTATTCTTTCAACTGGTGGATTGTAATACATATTAGGGTAAACATACAATGCCGGTTGAATAGGTACACCATCTTCTAAAATTAATATCCTTGAACTTCTTCTAGGATTTAAACCTCTAATCCCAACACTTATTCTTGAATTGCCTATACCATCATCTGAAAAAGCATTCACTCCAGGCACGTGTTCTAATATCTCTTGAGTGCCTATTGGACTTATTAGTTTTAACGATTTTTCATTTATTATTGAAGCAGCACCAGGTATATTTTTGTAATCTGAATCTATATCACTTATTATTTCTAACTTAGTCATCAATATAGATTCTACAGATAGCAACGCATCAACAGTATATTTTTTGTTGTTTTCTAAATTTAAATTTTCTTTATAAGCTTGATATCCAATAAAACTAATATTCAATTTATATTGGCCTGGATTCAAATTTGAAATAATAAATTTCCCAAATGCATCTGATGAAGTTCCATAGTTCTTTCCATTTTTACTTTCAAGTACAATGTTAGCTCCCTCTAAAGCTTTCATATCTTGGTCACTTTGGATGGTTCCTGCTATGGTAATTTTATTATTTTGTGTTAAAATAATATTACAAATCATAGATAGTATCAATAAAAATCTATATGATATCATTTTAAAAAACCTTTGGATTAACGTGCTTGTTCATAGAATCTTTTCCTGGTAGCGTTAATGAACAATAACTACCTGTACACCCATCAATAGAACCGGGCTCTAAAATTGCATCATCTTCACAGCTTACCAAAAGTAGCATTAGTGTTAACATCATCAGAATTATAACGTATTTCATAATCTAAATTTCCTTTAATTAAGTAAGTAATTTTTTGAAATATAAAAATTACTTTCATCTATTTCTAGATTTGATAGTATTTCATGTACTAAGCTTTTTAATTGAATGAATTCATCAATTGATAATGATATATATATGGTTCCATAAAAACATAAATCCATTTTTGTTTCTAGTTTCTTTTCTTTTAACTCTAAATAATTCCAAATTTTTGCAAGTTGGCATTTTCTTAGAGATAATTTGATATTTTTAAAAAAAATATTATAATTTGATCTTTTGCTTGTATAATAAAAATTTTTGTAATTAGATATCATAACTGTACAAAATTAACTCTTTGTTAATTAAGGTTTTTAAATATCCTTTCTACCGATCTTCTGGTACAAATAATTCAAACCAATCATTGATAATATCCACGTTATTAATTCGATTAAACTAGGGTCACCATTGTATCCAAAAAATCCTTTTAATAGGCCGCCAATGGATCCTTTATCGTGAAGAGCAGGATATGAACCATCATTATTTTTAGAAGGATTTATGTCCCATACTCTTGATGCCCATTTCTTTGCTTTTTTCTCTTCATCAAGATCAAATATTTTTGAATGACCATTCAATCTAGTTGCTTCATATTGAGATTCGTCGTTATTCAACTCAACACGTCCAGAAAAGTAAGGAATTACACCGCCTGATTCTAATTCATGTACGCCATATGTTAGCATACCTGCTGCAACAAATATTAGAAATACAGAAGTTACATTAAAAAATTTCTTTAAAGGTACTTTGACTCCCTGAATAAATATAGCATATCCTGCGAATAACCCAAGCAAAGCTCCAATAATTGATGGTATTATTGAAATTCCATCTTTAATACCAATAGCATATAAAAATAAAATTATCTCCACACCTTCTCTAAAAACAGCTACAAATGCTAAAATAAAAATTCCATATTTTAGACCAGATGATAATGATTCTTTGGCCTGATTTTCAAGTTCCTGAGAAATATTTTTATTTTGTGCCATCCAAATTATCATCGTTGTTAACACTATGGATGCAATTATCATTACTATGCCTTCAAAAATCTTTGAAGCGCTTCCCTCAAAACCACCTGCTATCATTTGAAATAAAAAAGATGCTATTATACTTACTAGGATAGCTGCACCTACACCGCCCATAAGCATACCTATACTATCTTCGTTATTAGATTTTTTAAGATAAGTATAAAGTATACCAATGATCAAAGAAGCCTCTAAAACTTCACGAAAAATTATAATTAATTCTGCCAATGTTCCCTTTCGTAAAAAAGGGTTTAATTTTTCAATTAAACCCTTTATCTTAAGTTAAATCAATTGAAAATGAGATTCATTCTCAATTAAAATTTATACAATTTTTATGTATTAAGACAAATATTTATTTATTATTTATTTTTTAATTGTTGATATTTTTTTTGGTATTTGTCAAATAAAACTTTATGTCGATCTGACATATCAACTTTTTTACCATCAATGAAAACTTGTTCAACTTGTGTTCTAACATCTAAAATATCACCATCAGCTATGAAAAGAGTTGCATTTTTACCTATATCAATAGATCCTACTCTATCATTTACACCCAAAATTTCAGCTGTCGACAAAGTTATAGATCTGATTGCTTCTGACCACGGTAGCCCATAAGAACCTGCTTTTGCTGCATGGTATGGTAAGTTTCGTATATGGGGTGTTTGAAAAGATGATTCACTATTTGAAATACAAAATTTAACACCGGCTCTGTATAATTGATTTGGTGTTGTAAAAGATTGATCAAAATTTTCAAATCTTCTTGAAGGGGTTGAATGTGTTTGAGTATAAATAACTGGAATATTATTATCTTTTAGTAAATCAGTAACTCTCCATGAGTCTTTACCACCAACTAAAATCATTTTAACATCTTGTCTAATTGACCAGTATACTGCAGCTTCAATCTGTCTCACTTCATTTGCATGAATAAATATAGGAATTTCATTATTGAGTACTGGTATTAAACCTTCTAATTTTAAATTATGCTTAAAAGATTCACTATTTGAAATTTTTAATTTTAAGTATGATCTCGACTCATCAAAAATATTATCAATTTTTTGAATTGAAGTTAGACGTTTATCATCTTTAGAATTACTTTTATTTTTTTTATTTTTAGGAATATTCATAGATGGCCAAAATAAATGTAATCCTACTGGATGCTTAAAAGTTGCATCTTCCCAAGTCCAGCCATCTAAGGACATCAATGATGATTGTCCTGAAATTAAACCTGATCTTGGTATTGACAATGCTAACAAAACCCCATTAGACCGACTTATAGGTATGAGCTCAGAATCTGGATTATAACTTACATTAGCTCTAACATTAGGATTAAAATCACCAACTTCTGCATAATCTCTTGTTGCTCTAACAGCTCCTATTTCTTGCAATCCAAGTACTGTACTTGCCGATATTAAGCCGGGGAAAATATGTTTATTTGTAGTATTAATTACTTCAGTATCAACAGGCAAATTTAGATTTTTTCCAATTGCTATAATTTTTCCACTATCAAATAAAATATCAGTGTTCTTTTTGATTCCGTTTGATATGGTATGTACTGTTGCATTTTTTAATAATATTGGATGATCCTGGTCAGCAGATGGAATCTGATCCGAAGCTATTAAAAAACTAATAAAAATTATAATTATTTTAATGCTCATACTCATCCGAGCAATGATGATGGACGGCAGATTTTTTTTCTGAATGTTTCCAATCTTTTTTATCATTGTTATTATGTTTTGTTAAAATTTTATCTATTAAAGTTTTTCTTATATCTAAATCGCGATTTCTTATTTTTATATCATCATCAATTGAAAAATATTTAATGCCATCTATCCAAGTTTGTTCACAAACTGCTTGTGTTGATAATGGATTATCACTCCATATTACAAAATCTGCATCTTTCCCTACTTCTAGAGATCCAACCCATTTATCGATTTCAAGCTGTTTTGCAGGATTAATTGTTACAAAGTGCAATGCTTCTTCTTCTGATATACTACTTCCATATTTACCATATTTAAATGCCTTTGCTGCTTCAGTATTCATACGTCTAGCAAGCTCATTTGAATCGGAATTATATGATACATTTACCCCAACATCCATCATTAAGTTTCCGTTATAAGGTATTGCATCTATAACTTCATATTTAAAAGCCCACCAGTCTGAAAAAGTCGACGCATTTGCACCATGCTCTTTTAATCTTTCTGCAACCTTATATCCTTCGAGTACGTGTTGAAAAGTTCCTACAGTAAAATCAAAATCTTCTGCTACCCTAGTTAGCATTAAAATTTCATCTTGTCTATATGAATGACAATGAATTTGTCTCTTTCCATCAAGTATTTCAACTAAAGCTTCTAATTCTAAGTTTTTTCTGGGTGGTATTTTCTTTTTCCACTTACTTTTATTTTTTTTATAATCATTCCATTCATTTTTATATTCAACCGCAGAAGTAAAAGCATCTCTCAAAATTTGTTCAACACCCATTCTTGTTTGAGGATATCTTGTTGTATTATCATCGCCCCAATTTGATTGTTTTACATTTTCTCCTAAAGCAAACTTTATACCGGGCTTTGCTTTTTTATATAAAAGATTATTTGGACTTTGACCCCATCGTAATTTTATTACAGCATTTTGACCACCTATAGTATTTGCAGATCCGTGTAATATATTAGCTATCGTTAAACCACCAGCTAATTCTCTGTAAAGCGCTATATCATCACTATTAATAACATCTTGAATTCTAACCTCAGAAGTTATTGACTGCGTTCCCTCGTTCACTGAAAAAACTGCTGAATGTGAATGACAATCAATCAAGCCAGGAGTGACGTGTTTCCCTAATCCATTGATGATAGTTACATTTTTAGGTACCTTTAAATTTTTACCTATTTTTTTTATTTTTCCATTTTGAAAAAGGATATCAGAATCAATTAACTTTCCTTTTCTACCTGATGTCCAAATTGTTGCATTAGTAATTAGTACATCTTTTTTAATATCTTTTTTGGATGAAAATCCATATGCTCCTTCTGGATAAAAGATATCTAAACTGGATCTAATTTCTTTAACTTGATCATTATCTTTTATNGTTATNTCTTTTATCTTATTAGCATTCCAGTTTAATTGCATATCGTGAGCCATTCCTGACAAATTGTTATCAATNAAATGACCAGTAAATCTACTTGCAAAATCTATTTCGTTCCATTTAACATTCCAGCTTACAAATCTTCCATCAACTTTCAATTTATTTAATTTAAATTCTAGNGTATCTTTTAATATTTTACCTGAAAATTTGTTATTATTATTTATTATAGTTAATTCATATTGCTGATCACCAATATTCATTGACCAATTACCGCTAATATCAATTTTATATTTTGGTATTGTTGGATATTCAACACCACCAATCCAAGTAGATAAAACCTTTGTTTTTGAATCAAAATAGTTTCCATTGACAACGGTTAGATTTGCAATGAAACCTTTTTCTATTTTACCTATTTGATTTTCTAAACCTAATTTTAAAGCTGGTATTTCTGTTAATGCTTTTAAAGCTTTTTGTATTGAAAGACCTCTATCAATTGANCTGTTTAAATTCTTCCTAAAATCATTATTTTCTGAATTATGACTAGTTATTGCAAAGTCTATATTACTTTCTGACAACATTATAATATTATCAGGAGCAATATCCCAATGCTTCAATTCAGCCGTACTATAATTCAGTGCTTGATAAGGATCATTTAAATCAGGATTTGTTGGATAATTGATAGGAATGATCATAAANGGATTATGTTTTATAATTTCATCAATTCTTCTATACTCATATCCATTACCTAGAATCCAAGTATTTAATTTGAATTCTAATCCTATATCTAAAGATCTTAAAATTGATAATTCATGTTTTGTATTAAATAAAAATGGTTGATTATTCATTATCCAATTACCAATAATATCTAAATCTTTATTTAATTTTATTGGATCATTACCTGGATATTTTTTAACAATTTTTTGTGCATTTAAATACCAATTTGCATCAATGAAAGTTTGTCTTATNAGTGCGATAACACCTAACAAGGAGTTAGGATATTTATCACTTGACCACCCATCAACTTCATAATCAATTTTTTGAACTACTTTTTCATTTAATATATCAAATTCATTGTTTAANTGTAATAAGGTAGTTGATCCTTGAAAAATTCCTGAATCTGGCATTACATGTGCGGTTGTAAATCCAAGCTTCCTTAAAGATTGTATTTTCTTTAAATCAGGATTAAATAATTTTGATGTTTCTTTTCTTGCTCTAACTTTAAAATTCCAGTGCTTATTAAAATCTTGATCATTTTTTTTTAAATCATTGATTAAACTACTTTCAATAAACCCTGGATAAATTGTATTNCCCGACATATCAATGAGATTAGCATCAATAGGNATTTGAATGTCATTACCAACATCATCAATTAAGCCATCTCTGATTATTATAGTACCTGATTCTAAATAATTTTTATAACTAGTATAAATTTTTGCATTTGTTAGAGCTGTTACATTTGGTTTATGATCTACTAATCCATTATTAGGCTCAGTACTAAAAACAATAGATGAAACAAATATTAGAATTCTAATTACAATACTCATAAATATTTTTTGTTTTTTCATATATGTCAGAAAGTAAAAGTGTAGTTTGACCTGGTTTACCATTGCCAATTATATGATCATCAATTCTTACNACAGGTACAATACCTCTAATGGAAGAAGCTAAAAACGCTTCTTTGAAATTTTTCAAATCAACAAATTTGATTTTTTCTTCTCTATGACTAATATCATTATGTTGCAATATTTCAAAAATTACTTTACGAGTTATACTTCCCAAAATATATTTATCTTCTGGTCTAGTAATAACATTGTTTTTCTGATCAATTACAAAAAAACTAAATGTAGTTCCCTCTAAAATAGTATTATCAGATGGAGAAATAAATAACGCNTCTTGTGCTCCAAACTTAGGAATCACTGTTTGATGNGCATTAATTGANCCAATATAGTTCAGCAATTTAACNTTTGGGTATTGCCTTTGATATTTATAGGAGGCTAAAGCAATGCCCTGTTCATACCAAATCTTAGGAGGAATTACCATTTTATTAATAATAACATATAATTTAGCTGGACCTTCAGGCTTAAAAGTCATGGGCTCAGGAGCACCTCCAGATAAAAAGACCATTATTGTAAATTCGCTTTGTATGTTTTTATTTTTAGAAATAGTATTTTTAATAATATCGGAAATTTCTTTTTTTGTAAGCGAAACTTCCATATTTATCTCTTTAGCACTTGAAATTAATCTATCTATATGATCATCAATTCTAAAAAATTTATGATTTATAGTTGTTGATGTTGAGAAAATTCTGTAACCACATTTGAANCCTAAGTAATCTTCAGAAATAGGAATAGCTACTTTATCAGTTAATATAAATTTTCCATTTGAATAGGAAAACATTTTACCAACTCCAAGTTATATCAAATAATGGTACGGGTAAAATATTGAAAGGTAATAAATGAACCTTATTTCCAAAAGGATATTCACCATATACTAATTTGTATCCTGTTTTGATCTTAACTTTTTTTGAATAATTCCAAATGATAAAAGATTTATTTTCTACATGAAAATTATGATTTTCATTTGGATAAAAAATAACACCTAAATTTGAAAATAAAGTTAATTTTTCGTTTACTTTATAATCGTAACCTATAAAGCTATTAATATTATAATTTGAATTTGTGTAAAAGACTTTCATTCTAGGATAAATAATAGGTAAATCTATTTCATATCGCGGATCATCGAGTTTTTTTGCAGAGTATCCATATGTCATTCCAATTTTAAAATTAAAATTATAATTTTCTTTTTCTTTAAAAATTTCAATCTCGTTCTTAATAGCAATCATAAATGGAAAGTCGTTAAGTTCAGGAGACACTANACCCATCATTCCTTCTTTTTTAACAGCATTTAGAAGAACCGTTGGTATGAAAAAGGAATGGTTAGAGTACAAATTACTATGNATTTTTTCATGTAAATAATCTGAAGCTTTAGTATTATTATATCTATGTCTTACATTAATATTAGGAATTACAAAGAAGTATATTGGATACGAGCTTATTTCAAATTGCTCTGAATGAATGTATNTGTAATTTTTAAAAACACCTATCTCATTCTTAAAATTTGNCTGAATTTCATTTGAAAATAAAAATGAAAATACNAANAATATAANATATCTCATCGAATTTCCATTATTGCAGANACNGGGGCNTGATCAGATAACATANATTNCTCCTGATGTGTANNACCATTAGTCAATGGTTNAGAAGAAAATAANTAATCAAGCTTTCTATCCCAATATTCAGANNNTGTNCTTCCANGATTATCTTCANNTTCATTCCANGTACTGTGGGTGAAATTTGTATAATCATCAACTAAANCNTCATCAAATGCTGAATNAAAATTTTCATATAAAGGCAATAGTAAATTTTCCTCATTTTCTAAATGATTAAAGTAACTAGCTTGATATATTTGATTATTATCATAATCATCATCACAAATGTCATTGTGACATTTATCTTCTTCACAAAAATCTCGTTTTGGTGCATTTGGAGTCAATGCATTTAAGTCACCACCTGAAATAAATATTGCGTCTTCTTCAATTGATGAAAGTACATCNAAAAATTTATCAATATGTTTTTGTTTTGTATCATCTGTTGCAAAAGCAGTTGTNTGTGTTCCNACNACNTAGAANGATGANTTTANATTAATATTAATTTTNGTTTTNAGAATGTTACGCCTCAANTAAAAATATTGTTCAANNGAAGATTGATCACNNCTTAATGGCAATTGTATTCTTTCTGCATTTTCAATTTCCCANCTNGATANAATNGCATTTCCAACNTCAACCATACCTAAACCATCATTTGGAATNAANTGTGCTTGCCACATAGAAGCATANGCTCCATAATTAAAATGCGTATTATCTAAAATATATTGAACCTGATCCACATAACTAGTCCTTTTAGATAATACATCGACTTCTTGTAAAATAATAATATCAGGAAGTTCTTCATTTATAAAATCTACTATGTTATCTAAATTATTATCAACCTCATCTTCGGTCAGTAAAACTCTATCGCCGCAAGAATCATATTTCCAGGGTATTCTTCCTGCACCAAACCTTATATTCCAAGTCATTACTTTAAGAGAGGTTGGATCTAGAGGATCAGTTTTATCAACCGATTCATACATTACGGCATTTTCTAAGTTATTGAACTCGGTAACGAACGGTTCACAAGAAAAAAATAAAAGCGAAAAAAATAATATTATATAATTTTGATTTTTCATAGTTTAAAATATAATCTGATTTAAAATCATTTCTCTTATATGTTTTAAATTACAATATATTAATAACAAAATTATTATAAAATAATGAAAAAAAATAGTTCAGGAATAACAATTAAATCATTTTATAAAAGAAAAGGTGCTAAACCTGGTGAGTACCCTTTTAAACATGGTTTGTATTCAAAAATGTATCAAAAAAAATTATGGACCATGAGACAATATTCAGGATTTTCTTCAGCATTTGACAGTAATAAAAGATATCATTACCTTCTTAAACAAGGTGTAACCGGTTTATCTGTTGCATTTGATTTACCTACTCAAACTGGATTTGATTCAGACCATGAACTAGCTGATGGAGAAGTTGGTAAAGTAGGTGTACCAATATCAACATTAGAAGATATGGAAATTTTATTAAAAGATATTCCTTTAGATAAGGTATCAATATCAATGACAATTAATTCAACTGCAGCAATACTCCTTGGTATGTTGATTGTTGTAGCAGAAAAAAATAAATTTAATAAAACAAAATTAAGTGGAACAATTCAAAATGATATTTTAAAAGAGTANATNGCTAGAGGTACATATATTTACCCACCTAAAAATAGTTTAAGAATTGTAACTGATATTTTTGAATACTGCAATATTAATATACCAAAGTGGAATACAATATCTATTTCAGGCTATCATATAAGAGANGCTGGTTCCACTGCAATTCAAGAATTGGGATTTACTTTTTCAAATGCTATTGAATATGTAAATGCTGCAATAGAGAAGGGGCTAAAAGTTGACGAATTTGGTAAAAGAATTAGCTTCTTTTTNAATTGTCATATGGACTTTTTTGAAGAAATAGCTAAATTTAGAGCTGCAAGAGTAATATGGGCTAAAATAATGAAAAATAGATTTAATGCTAAAGATCCCAAAGCTATGATGTGCAGGTTTCACACTCAAACTGCTGGATCTTCNTTAACGGCTCAACAAATTGAAAACAACTTAGTTAGAACCTGTATTGAAGCAACGGCTGCAGTTCTTGGAGGAACACAATCTCTTCATACNAATTCAATGGATGAAGCACTAGCATTACCTTCTGAAAAAACAGCTGAAATAGCATTAAGAACTCAACAAGTAATTGCTTATGAAACTGGGATACCCGAAGTAACTGATCCTTTAGCTGGTTCATATTACATAGAATCTTTAACAAATGAAATAATCAATAAAACTGAAAAATTAATAACGAAAGTAGATGATCTAGGCGGTGCTATAAAAGGTATAGAAATGGAATTTCAACAAAANGAAATCAGTCAAAGTGCTTATGAATATCAACAAAAAATTGATAATCATNAAAAAGTCATTGTTGGTGTTAACAAATATAAAGTTAAAGAGGACATTACTCCCCAACTACAAGAAATTGATGAAAAAGAAACATCAAGACAAGTAAATAGAGTTAAGAAATACAAAAAAAATCGAGATCAAATAAAATTAAAAAAATCTCTTGATAAGTTAAAAAAAGTAGCAAAATCAAATGATAATATATTTAAGTATATTATTGATGCAATAAAAGCTAACGCAACATTAGGTGAAATATCAGATACCTTAAGACAAGAGTTTGGGGAATATGCTTAAAAACGGGTTAAAATATTTTTCAATATTTATATCAATTATTTTTCATCCACTAATTATTTCAGCGTACACATTTTATATACTTGTATATCAGATTGAAGATAATTTATCAAACAAAAATAATATTTTTTTTATTTGTTTAATATTTTCGAATATCATTCCAATAATAACAGTTTTATATTTAAAATATAAAAAAATTATTTCAGATTTAGATGCGTCAATAAAAGAACATCGTATCTTACCATTATCTTTAGGAGTTGTTTATGCAAGTTTGGGATTTATATTTTTATATAACATCCAAGCCAATTTATATGTCCAAGGATTAATGTTTAGCTACATTACTAATTCAATTATAATAATATTAATTACAAAATACTGGAAAATATCTATACATGCAATTGGTGTCACAGGACCATTTGCTGTTTTATATCTATTTGGTTACAAATATATTACTTTAATGATTTTAATAACGATTTTAGTATGCGCAGCAAGAATAATCCTTAATGCTCATGATTTTAAACAAGTAACAATAGGATCAATTTTTGGTTTTCTATCAACATTTTTACAAATTAACATATATTTTTTGTAATGTTTCCTGTTAGTAAATTTAATAATCTATTAAAAAAAGATAACTTAAATTATAAGGTAATATATACAGCTAAAACAGGTTCAACAAATGACGATGCTATTGAATTAGTTAAAAGTGGTAAGTATATAAACAATACAATCTTGATTTCCGATTTTCAAACAAATGCTAGAGGTAGACAAATTAAGAAATGGCATTCCCAACCNTATTCACATCTNGCATTTTCATTAATAACAAATTCAAAACTAAATTATAAAAGCTTAGGATTAAAATCCCTAATGATTGGTGTTTCTGTCTGTGAAGCTCTATCAAAATTGACTAATAAAAATTTTAATTTAAAATGGCCTAATGATATATTATTCAAAAATAAAAAAATTGCTGGAATTTTAATAGAAACCAAACAATTTAATTCAAATTTAGTATTTATTATTGGTGTAGGTATTAATATTAACGAAAAATTGGGTGATTTTACTGATGATATAAAGAGCAAGGCAACTTCGTTAAATATTATTTTAAATAAACAACATTCAAGAGAACATATTCTACATTCAATTATATATCGTATAAAATCTAATACAAAAAAAATAAACCTAATTCACTCTAAATGGCTATCCTATTGTAATCATTTAAATAGAAAGGTTAATTTTAACTACAGAAATAAAAAGATATCTGGAATTTTTATGGGTATAACAAATAATGGTAATGCTGTTATAAACATAAATGGTATTAATAAAATTTTTCAAAATGCAGAAATACTTTTATGATTATTGCAATTGATATAGGAAATACAAATATTGTTTTTGGTATTTTTAAAAACAATAAACTAATTAATGTATATAGATTAAATTCAATTGAAAGGGGACATATCAAAATTGATTTTTTGTTAAAATATAATATTCAAAATATTATTATATCCTCTGTCGTGCCTAATTTAACTGATAAAATACAAGGCCTTTGTAAAAGAAAAATCAAAATCAAACCTCTTATAATAAAACATAATAATATACCCAATTTAATATTAGACGTTGAAAAACCTAACCAAGTAGGAACAGATCGAATTTGTAATGTAATTGCAGTCTCTAAAAGTTACAAGTTACCAGCAATTGTAATTGACATGGGAACAGCTACAAAATTTGATGTAATTAATTCTGAGGGACATTTCATTGGTGGTATTATAGCTCCAGGAATTGAACTCTCTGCTATGAATCTTTTCAGCAAAGCTGCACTTTTGAAAAAAACACAATTCAAATTCCCTGAAAATGTAATTGGTAGAAATACAGAATCAAATATACAATCTGGAATAATGTATGGTGCAATAGATTCTATAAATGGTATGATTCAAAGGATAATTAATGAAACAAAATGGAAAAATCCAAGTATCATCGTAACCGGGGGATTTAGTGAGTTAATCAANTCTGAATTAGATAAAAGATTTATAATTAATTCTAATTTAACTTTAGAGGGACTAAATACTATACACAATCTTATATCTAATTAATTCTTTAATATTTTTTGCAATTCAATAACAAATAAATCAGGGGGCAAAAAGCCTTCAATTCTGCCTATTTCTTTTCCATCTGATTTTACAAATATATTTTGAGGTATTGTATTAACTCCAAAAGTTTCAGACAAAAGTAGATTTTTCTCTTCTTCTACATTCAATTTTAAACTAACTAAATCTTGAGATAAATTTATAACATTAGAATCACTAAAGGTTTCAGCATCCAGCTTCTTACATCCCAATCACCAATCAGCGTAAAATTCTAACATTATAACTCTATTACCTGCGACAGTTTTTGCTAATTCATAATCTCCATTAAACCAGATAAAATTCTTTTTATTTTTATAATATAAAAATGTCGAAAGCAACGTTAATAATAATGTTAATAATATTAATTTTACTAAATTTTTAGAAAAAATATTACTCAAAGTCTACTAACTCAACCTCAAATAATAATGTAGNATTTGGTGGAATAACTCCCCCAGCACCTCGTTCACCGTAGCCTAAATCTGGAGGAATAATCAAAGTTGATTTACCACCTTTATTAATCTNTGCAATACCTTCATCCCATCCTTTGATTACTTGACCTTGACCTAAAACAAATTCAAATTCTCTACCCCTATCATGTGAACTGTCAAATTTTACACCTGTTTGTAAATATCCAGAATAGTGTACTTTAACTTTATTTCCAGATTTTGGCTTTTGACCTTTTCCTTTAATATGCTCTATGATTCTCAAACCTGATTCTAATACAATTTCTTTACCTGGAAGNTCAAAATCAGTATCTTTGAATTGTTTTTTAATATCAATTAATTCTACATCAAATATTAGAGTAGAATTAGCTGGAATTTTACCCGTTGCTCTATCTCCATATCCTAAATTTGCAGGAATAATTAACTGTCTTTTTCCGCCAATTCTCATTGATGCAAGTCCTTCATCCCATCCTTTAATTACTCTGCCCATACCTAATGGAAATTCAAAAGGCCTATTCCTATCTCTAGAACTATCAAATTTTGTACCATCTTCTAGTGTGCCTGTGTAATGTACAACAACCTTGTCACCAGTTTCAGGCATAGCTCCATCACCTAATGCAATATCAATATATTTTAATCCACTTTCTGTGGTAATCTCTTTATTTGTCATTGCAACCTCTTTTTTATTATTTTCATCATTCTGATNTATATCAGTATTTGATAATTTATCTTCTTCATTTTTATTACAACCTATTATTACAAGACTAATAATAAGCATTAAATTTTTTAATTTCATTGTTTCTCCATTTTTATTTTAAATCAAATATTCTATAAACATTATTAAATCTAATATGTCAATATCAAAATCATTACTAAAATCAACTTGATGTATTTGAAGTTGATTAAATTGGTTATTGTTCAAAACAAATTCAACNGTCATAACAATATCTAGTATATTAACAACCAAATCATTGTTAACATCTCCTAATGGATAATCATCAATGAAATAAGCTCTCCAAAATAATGTTGGATCAATGACAAAAGGATTTGGCAATCCATCTTGATAAGATGCAATTGACCAGGTTCTATTANCTTCAATTTGATCTACTGGGTCATAATAATGCCAATCAAATAAAGTCTGTTTTTGCACGTTCCAAAAATTATTATCAGCAACGTTGTTGTAAATAGTATAAAAATAAGACATTGCTCTAGCCGTATTACCTTTTTGTATTTCTCTAGGTTCAAATCTTTCATCATTTTGATTTGAAGGATTATATTTTTCTGCAAATTCATTAATATTATTNTGTGGGATACTTGATTGAGAATAATCATTTCTATACCAAGTATCTGTTAATTGATCATTAATTTCATCAAACGGATCATTTCCCCTAGAAGAATTAACATTAGATTTTGTTGGAAATAGATGATGCATATCGCTTTTCATTGGTTCTGATCCAGCTCCTAAGCTTTGTGGCCAAGTATGTTCACAATTGATTCCTTGTTCAAAAGCATTTGTACTAGGATCTTGAGNTAAATCTAACGTNATAGTATATCCAGAGTATACACAGGANAGTTGATTATTATTTTTAATATCAATTTCAGAGTACATTAAATCCCTGCAGTTNGTATAACCCAGTGTACTAGTTGTCTTATANTTATCTTCTAAATAATCAAGTANATCAGATCCATAAACATTTGGATTAATATAACTTTGACTATATATGAACGATAAAAAGAAAATATTTATATAAAAATATATCAATTTATTTAGATCCCAATACCTAGTCCAACGTATGCGCTAGGAAATCCACTCTTTCCAGGAATAACATCTTTAGCCATTGTATACCTAAGATTTGCCATCATATTAAATGTTAAAAGCTTTGCTTGTAGTCCAACCATTACGTGTACACCTGAAAAAGTTTCTCTATTATCCTTTGCATAATCTCCAAGATCTTGAGCAAAGGCATTTGCATTAAAACTGCCTGTGCTTGTAAAAGTATTTAAAGTTTCATCCAAATTTGCATTAGTAATTAATTCAGCTGACATTTTTGGAGTGACTTGATGAGAATTGATACCTGCACCCCCATAAATTTGAGCCTTCGCTAAAAACGGAATACCAACACCTATGATTTTTTTTCTTAAACTGAAATAAGTTGACATTCTTGCCCAAGCCATTGGTAATGCTTGATCTAAACCTTCAATGTTAAAATCATAATCTTTTCCAACAAATTCTAAATCAGCTTGTAAATCAACAAAAGGTAATGCATCAACATAAAAATATAGTCCAATCCCAACCGCGTTGTCTAGGGAAAGTGGAGTAAATGTTAGTGGATCAACATTAAAAGAGTCAAATTGGGTAGAAAACGAATCCATATTACCATAAACACCAAAACCAACAACACCATATGCGAATTGAAGTGTAAACGATAATATAAAAATTTTACTAATTAATTGTTTCATCTAATATTCCTTTCAATTTTATATTAATAAAATCCCATTTTTTATATGAACTAAACAAGATATTATTTTATGTTTAAGAAATGAATTTAAATAGAAAAAAAATTATTTCAGAATTTCCATGGATAAATGAAAAAAATAAATTTTTTATAATTTCAGCTGATTATGATGGTTTGATTTGCGCCTCTTTTTTAAATCATTTTTTGAATTGGAAATTATCTGGCTATTATGATATGCAAAAACTTTGGCTTTCANAAGATGCATTAAATAATAAAGAAGATTTAATATGGGTTGATCTTAATATATTGCCAGTAAAAGGTAAAACAATCGGAGGTCACATTGTCTCAATAAACAATGAAACGCCTAAGGGTTTCAATTCATCCTGCAACCCAAACATATTATTAAATATAGATTCTAATAATTTTAAAAATAAATTTCCTTTATCGACGGTTTTATTTCTTATGTGGCTACATGATNTTAAAATCAAAGATGAATTTATTGCAAAGTTACTAATATTACACGCTGATGCTGTATGGTTAAAAAATCAGCATTATTCTGACAATATGCTTTACTGGCAAAACGTATTATGCGATTATAGTTGGAATGATCTTTTTTATAATGTNAATACAAAAACTTTTGAAAAAAAAATTGATCAAATATTATATTCTGAAATGAAAGAAATAGGAGCCATTTCAAATCGAAGCAAACTACAAAGTAAATTTCTTAACATTCAAAGTGAAGAATATATATGTAATCCTGATTGGGATGATGATATTATACTCAAATTATTTAATATTTTTGGGAATCATCTAGGTTGGACTCCGCCAACTCTACCATTCATTACAAAAAAAATTATTGGAAAAAGAGAAAAAGTCTATCTTTCTAAAGTAAAAAAAATAGGTTTAAACAAATTTATTAAAACAAATAAAATTTTTTCATATGCTGTTCCCTCACCAAGAATATTTAATTATACAACATTCCAAGNAACTATAAAATGAATGATATTAATGAAATCTTAAAACAAAAAGGNAAACCTAAGGTTTTTTTTAATACTTATAAAGAAAATAGAAAATCTTTTTTCGTATATGAATTTGATGAAGAATTTTTTATAAATCAAAAGGGATGTTTTTTAAACGGAAAGAAAATTAATGGAAATCCATTTAATATTTTAAATGATTGTATTCAAAATTGGAAAAAGGAAACAGATGACATAGCGTCCGTAGGTTTTTTGTCTTATGATTTGAAGGGTTTGTTATATCCAAATATAAATTTTTCAAAAAAGAAGGATGATGTGCCATTATGTTGGTTCGGAAAACCAAAAAAAATTTTTTATGTTAAAAACAAACATAAAACTGATAAAATTCCTGAAATAAATTCTATTAATTCAAAAAACGAATTTTTTAAATATAAAAAAAATTTGGAAAAAATTAAAAATAAATTAAAAAGTGGTGACGTTTATCAAGTTAATTATACTTATCCCAAAATCTTTAAAACTAATAATGATATTATTGAATTATATTTTTATTTAAGCAATATTTCTAAACCACACTATGGTTGGTTTTTTGACATAAATANAATACAAATTTTATGTTTTTCACCTGAACAATTTTTTACTACCAATGAAAAGAAAATTTATAGTAGTCCCATAAAAGGTACTATNGAAAGATCTCAAGATGAAATAATTGATAATTATAATAAAACAATCTTAGAAAATAGTATTAAGGACAAAGCAGAAAACTTAATGATCACTGATTTAATAAGAAATGATTTAGGTAAAATATGTCAATATGGTTCAATAAAAGTTAATGAAATTTTTAATATTGTATCTTTTGAAACCGTGCATCACATGATTTCTAAAGTTTCAGGTATACTAAAATCTAATATTAATGAAATTGACATAATTAAAGCTTTATTCCCTGGAGGATCAATTACAGGAGCTCCAAAAGAAAGTTCAATGAAAATTATAGATAATTTAGAAAATTATTCACGTGAAATATATACTGGTTCAATAGGATATATAAAAAGTAATGGAGATATGGATTTTAACATAGCTATTAGAACAATGCTTAANAAAGATGGAAAATTAAAATATCCTGTAGGTGGTGGNATTGTNTGGGATTCAAAAATTGAAAATGAATGGGAAGAGACAAAAACAAAAGCAAAAATACTGCATTCNATAACTAAATAAATTAAAATTTCAATATTTTTTAGTAAATTATGATATGATTTCAAAAAGAGAATTCGACGCGAATGTTGATGAAATAAAACAACGTATTGTTTCAGATTTTGTTGGCAACACACCTTTTGTAAAATTATCAGAAAAATTATACGCTAAACTTGAATCAGTTAACCCAGGAGGATCTATTAAAGATAGGCCAGTTAAGTGGATTTTAGATAAATCAGAACAAATGGGGTTAATTAATAAAAACAGTACAATTGTTGAAGCAACAAGCGGTAATACTGGAATTTCTCTGGCTATGATGGGAGCAGAAAGAGGATATAAAATTAAAATTGTTATGCCTTGTGATATGTCAGAAGAAAGAAAAACTTTATTAAAGATGTACGGAGCAGAACTAATTGAAGTTGATGAAGGTGATTTTGATGGTGCTATAGCATTAAAAGATAAATTAGTTCAGGATAAAGGTTATTTCCCTTTAAATCAGTTTTCTACCCCATTGAATATTGAATGTCATTATAAAACAACCTTTAAAGAAATCGTAAGTCATTCATTAAAAATTGGAAAATCAATCACAGCTTTTATTGCAGGAACTGGGACTGGAGGAACATTAATGGGAATTCAAAAAGGATTTTCTGAATACGAACCTAGAGTAAAAATTGTTGCCGTTGAACCATTAGAATCCCCTGTAATGAGTGGCGGTGAAAAAGGTTTGCATGGAATACAGGGTATTGGAGATGGTTCTAAATTTTTAGTTGACTTGAAAAAGGTTGATGAAATAATTACAATATCTACAGAAGATGCAAAAATTAGAGCAAAAGAGTTATGTAAAAATAATGGATTATTCGTAGGAATTTCTGCAGGTGCTAATGTTCTTGCATCTGAAAGATGGATTGAAAAGAATAACCCTGATGGCATAATTTTTACAATTTTGTGTGATCGTGGAGAAAGATATTGTAGCGTATTATAAAACATATTTAATGCCTCAAAATAACAATAAAAATATTCAATCTAGATTAAAAATACTTTGCAATGAAATTAATCGTCATAATATTCAATACTATAACTATGATAATCCAATCATATCAGATTATGAATATGATGCATTATTTAAAGAATTAATTGATTTAGAAGCTAAATATCCAAACTTCGTCAGAAATGATTCACCATCACAAAGAGTAGGAAGTACTCCTTTAAAAAAATTTTCCTCAATCAAACATAAAATACCCTTACTATCTTTAGATAATGGAATGACTGAAGAAGATTTAATTAACTTTGATAAACGAATTAAAAAAAACCTAAATGTTTCATCTGATATTGAATACGTTTTAGAACCAAAATTAGATGGTTTAGCTGTAGAACTAATATATGAAAACGGAATTTTTACAACAGGCTCGACACGAGGTGATGGCTTTTTAGGCGAAAATATTACTCAAAATCTTAAAACCATTAATCAAATCCCCTTGAATATTAATAACACATTTAAAACAATTGAAATTAGGGGTGAAGTTTTTATTAATAAATCTGATTTTATTAAATTAAATAAGAAAAGATTAAGTGAAAATGAACAACCCTTTGCCAATCCACGTAATTGTGCTGCTGGTAGTTTAAGGCAACTAGATTCAAGTATAACATCTTCTAGGCCATTAAAAATTTTTTGTTACGCACCAGGATATCTCGATGGTATTACCTTTAATTCCCAACAAGAATTTTTACAAACTATACCTTCTTGGGGCTTCCCAGTAAACCCTTTAGTTGAAATTGGTTATGGATCAGATTTTATAATTAATTACTTACAAAAAATAGAGTCAATCAGAAATGAGCTAAATTATGAAATTGATGGTATTGTATGTAAAGTTAACAAATTCAATTATCAAAATATTTTGGGTAACAAAAGCAGATCACCAAGATGGGCAATTGCAGGAAAATTTAAAGCACAACAAGTAACTACAAGAATAATAAATATCATAGCAAGCGTTGGTAGAACAGGAGCTATTACACCTGTAGCTAAATTAAAACCCGTTGAGGTAGGTGGTGTAGTTGTTTCAAATGCTACACTTCATAATCAAGACGAAATAAATAAAAAAGATGTTAGAGTGGGAGATAGCGTTTTATTACAACGAGCTGGAGATGTCATTCCAGAGATAGTAAAAGTAATAAAAGAAAAACGACCGAACGGAACTTCAAAATATATTTTACCAAAATTTTGTCCAGTATGTAATTCTACAATTGATAAACCAGTTGATCATGCTGTTTTTAGATGCAAAAATTACCATTGCGCTGCACAAATTAAAGGAAGAATTACACATTTTGTATCGAGAAATGCTATGAATATTGACGGATTTGGTGAGAAAATAATAAATCAACTAGTAGATTCTAATTTGATTAATGATGTATCAGATATTTTCAATTTAAATAAAAATGATTTGATAAATTTGGATCGAATGGGCGATAAGTTAGCTAATAAACTTCTAAATTCTGTAGAAAATTCTAAAAATATTACATTATCAAAATTCATATATGCATTAGGAATTAGAAATGTTGGAGAGCAATCCTCAAAAAACATAATTAATCATTTCAAATCGAATTTGGATAAACTTGAAAATGCAACAATAGACGAACTAGAAAGTATACCAGATGTTGGTAAAATTATGGCGCAATCTATATTTGATTTTTTTAATGATGATGATAATAAATTATTAATTTCTAGATGTATAAGTTCAGGCTTAAATTTTGAAAATAAATTTTTGTCTAAAAATCTGAAATTGAATGAATTAAATTTTGTTTTTACAGGAACAATGACAACATTATCAAGAAATGAAGCTAAAAAAATGGTGGAAAAAAATGGTGGAACAACTAGCAATAATTTATCTAAGAAAGTAAATTATCTAGTAACTGGGAAAAACAGTGGATCAAAATTAGAAAAAGCAAAAAAACTTAGCATAAGTGTAATATCAGAAAAGGAATTTTTAAAATTAATAACATAAAAACCAAATTAAAATTATTATTAATTATTTTTCTATTTAATTGTGAAAATAAAATCACATATCCTGTTATAGGTGTTATAATTGAAATAAAACCTGAAGTTAATCAAATGTTAATTAAACACGATGAAATTAAGGATTTTATGATGCAGATGACCATGCCATTTAATTTAAAAGAAGATGAAAATCTCGATAGATTTAATATTGGTGATAGTATACATTTTAATTTAACAATTGAAGGTAAAAATTCATATGCTCATAATTTTAAAATTATTAAAAATTTAAACCTTGAAGATGTTTTAGAGGATGATTTTTGGGAACAAAATCCATATGATCCAGTTGAAATGGGTGATTTTATATCTGATGGTTCATTTTTAGATTTAGATAGTAATTTAGTTTCTTTATCTGATTTTGATGGTGACTATATATTTTTATCATATATTTTTTCAAGATGTCCTATGCCAAATATGTGTCCAGCTGTTATAGTAAAAAATCAATATCTAGCACAAAAATTAAATGAATTTAATATCAAATTCATATTATTAAGCTTTGACCATTTATATGATACTCCATCGATCTTAAAACAATCTTATGAGCAGCTTAATAATAGATTTACAAACTTAATTTTCTTATCAAGTTTTGGTTCTGAAAAAGATTTAAATATAATATCTCGACAAACTGGAATGTCTTTTTGGGGTATTGAAGACAATGATATTGGACACACTATGCGTTCAATTTTAATATCTCCTGATGGTAAACTTTTATCTACCTACGATGGTTTAGATTGGGAAGTCAAAGATGTAGAAAAAAATATAAAAGAAATATTATCATTACCATAGACTATTAAATGACCCAAAATAAAAATATAAGCGTTCAACAATTAAAAATAAAAATTGATAATGGAGATAATTTTATTTTATTGGATGTGAGAGAAAAATTTGAGCTTGATATAGCCAACTTACCAGATGCTTTTCATATTCCTATGCGTGAAATCCCTGATCACCTTGATGAACTTAATAAAAACCATGAAATTATTGTTTTTTGTAAATCTGGAATTCGATCTATGAATGTATGCAACTTCATGTACAATAATGGTTTTAAAAGAGTTTTTAATCTAGCGGGAGGAATAAACCGCTGGTCAGAAGAAATAGATAAATCTATTCCAATTTATTAGTTTTATTATAAAAAACAAATTTAATAATTATTAATGATAAATAGTAAAAAATTCATTAGATTTTTTTCAACTTTTACAATAATAATTGCCCTAGTTCATTTTGTATTAGAAACTTTTTATACTTATCTATTTGGACAAACTTGGGCTAGTTTATTGCCTGACTATATTGCAGTTGCTCTATGTACCATCAGTGGACTAATGGTTCTTAAAAATATAAAAGCAGTTGGATTTTTATGTGGAGCATGGGGCTTTGCTTTTTGTCTTCATTATAGATCATGGGCATGGAGATTCGATAATTTTTTGAGTGAAACATCTACTCCATTAATTGACAATACTATGTATGTTTTACTCTATACTATGCCAATATCAATTATTGCATTTGTTATTAGTTTAATTATTTGTTACCCAAAAAATAATGATAATAAGTAAAAATTAAGTATTTGGTGTGGTCTTTCCGCTTGGTTTTTAATGCGGAAGACAAAATAATTATTTATCACATTTACTGTAACCGCAATCAGCACCTACACAAACATCGCATCCAGCTTCCATTTTTAACGTTCTATTACTACACTCAGGACAAATTTTAAATTGAGAATTTCCATAATTACCTTCATCATTAGCTAAAATTGGAGTTTTTTTTTCTATTACTCCATTATCTTGCTTTGGTAATATTTCTGGTTTTTCAAGAATACCTACATCAAAGAAAAATTGTTCTATTACATCAGCTACTTCAGCATAAAACGAATGCATATATTTTCCCTCTTTGAAGAAACCGCCACTTGGGTCAAAAATTCCTCTTAGTTCTTCAAGAATGAACATGGGATCATCAGTTCTTCTGAAAATAGCTGATATTAATCTGGTTAAAACTACATATTCAGGGGCTCTTGTTAAATCTTTAGAATTTATAAAAATTTCAAATGGTCTCTTTCTGCTATTTTCAGATATATATCCTAAAGTTACAAATACTGAATTTTTTACAAATGAACTTTTTACTTTATATACTTTTGCATCTACAATATCAGGTCTGTTAGTCGTAAATTCTCTGGTTTCATGAGTTTGATTATCTTTAACTATTTTTTCTTGAACAACATTTTGTTTAGGTGATTTCTTTGAAACTTGAACTACGTTTAAATCTTTAGATGATAATTTAATCATTATAGAATTTCCTCATATTGTTTATTTTCCTTCAACTCAGTTTTTTTAGATTCATTATTTAACATATAATGATATACAGTACTCAGTCTACCGTCAGGCATTTTTAATATTTCGTCACCATTACACTCAATCTCAATACCATCTTCATTTTCAATTTTATATACTTTATTTTTGATTTCTTGAAATTCAGTTGCTTCTCCTTCTTTGCTTAATATTGGGAATCTGCTACCATCTCTGTATATTGTAATTCCCTTCAAACCCTCTTTCCACGCGTCAATATAAACATCAGATATCACTTCGGGCTCAATGTCTTCTGATAAATTGACAGTGGAAGAAATACTATGATCTACATACTTTTGACATATACCTTGAATTTTGACGCGTTTTTCAGGATCAATATTATGAGCAGTTCGCATGAAATGATCAGGTAAAAGTTCAGAAATATCATCATGTTTATCCGCATCAGAACCTAAATTCATTTTATCTAAGTATGCTTGTACGGATGAATGAAATACTTTAAAAAATTGATTTCCGAAAGATTCAGATCTTCTTGTATAGTATAAAGCAAAAATAGGCTCTACCCCACCGGATATACCAATATAATTTTTTTCTTTTGACTTATAACTTAAAATAATATTTGATATTGAACCTGTTGGAGCAATTGAAACTATGGCAATATTTCTCAAACCATTTTTTCTAATGATGTTTCTGGTTTCTTCATTTAAAGCTTCTAATATAAATGGACATTTCAAATATTCATTTTCATTAAAAATTGGAGATGAACCTTTTTCTTTTGCGAGCATAGCAGAGGATTGAAATGAGGCATTTGCAATGAATTCCATCACTTTAGACATCATTGCTATGCCTTCATCAGAATCATATGCTAAACCCAATTGGTTTAACATATCAGCAATTCCCATTACACCTAATCCAAGCCTTCTAGTTTCAGATGCAGCTAGTCTTTGTTTTTCTAATGCATTTAACTTTTCATTCCAGGTAACAACATTATCGAGAAATCTAACTACTGTATTTGTTGTATCCGCTAATTGATCCCAATTTATTGATGCATTATCATCATATCCATTATTTACAAATCTCGATAAATTAAGAGATGCTAGATTGCAAGCTCCTCCATCTTCAAGAGGTACTTCTGCACAAGGGTTTGTACTTATTATTGGTCTACCAACATAATTAGATGGAGAATATTTTTTCATTGTTGACCAGTATATTAGACCAGGCTCAGCTGTTTTATAATTTCCCTCTATAATTTGATCCCAAATTTTTCTTGCCGGAACTAAATCTCTTATTTCACCACAATCTGATGATGCAAAATATAGCATAAAATCTCCTGCTTGTCTAATGGCAAGAGATTTTTCAGATGTTTTTAAATTATAATCACCAAAAACATCCCTATCTTCTTGGTTCAAAAACTCTTCTTTATCGATTTTTTCACTATAATTTGTCATTAACCAATCATTCATATCATCAAACGATTTAAATGATTTTAACATTTTATATTTTTCAATTGATTTTGATGGTATTTCAACAGAATAATGTTTTTTATCAGTTTGTAAGGCTTCTTTTAAAATACCTCTATCATTTTTTTCATAAATTAAATATTCTCTATTATGATATTTTTTTTGTTCTTCCACTGCGTGCATAAATTCATCACTAACTTTTATTGAAATATTAGCAAATCTAACCTGCGTATTTTCCATAACATTTTTCTTTAATGCTTCCATTTGTGATTCATCAAATAGTCCAGACCATTTACATTGTTCAACAATTTGATTTGTAACCCAATTTGGTGATTTTTTTACATTGATAAAGTGAAAAATATCGGGATGTTTTACATCTATAGTTAGCATTAAAGCACCTCGTCTACCGCTTTGCCCAATCAATCCAGTAGTTAAAGAATACAATTCCATAAATGACACAGCACCAGTTGAACTATCTGCTGCATTATGTACAACAGCATCTTTTGGTCTTAAGGATGATATATCAACACCGATTCCTCCACCATAGGAGTAAGTTCGAGCACATTCGAAAGCAGCTTGATATATTGAATCAATTTCATCTTTATCAATTTTAGAAACGAAACAATTTGCTAAAGTCTTTATTCTGTACAGGTCACCTGCTCCTGCAATGACTCTACCCCCTGGTAAAAATCTTCCTTCATATAAATCATTGTAAAAATTTTCTGACCACTGGTTCTGTTTTGATTTAGTTTTTTCAGCACTAGCTATGAATGCAGAAACTCTTTTAAACACATCTTCCGGACATGTTTCAACAATATTGTTTTTGAGGTCTTTCAGATAATATTTTTTTTTGTAGATATTACTTGCTAATTCATTATCGCTCAAATACTTTCCATTAAAAGGCAATTCTTTTTTAGATTGCAAATCATCTAAATGATTGTAAATATTTTCGTAATTATTTATATTTTTTTTGCCTAAGATGGAATCCGCTTTACCGCGGTGCTTGAACATTGCCTTCATCTATGTCCCTCTAAATTTAGTATATGAAAAAATTTTACTATTCAGAATCAATCTTACCAAAATTTTGGAATGCTTTTGGATTTATAATGCTAATTATAATATTTTCCGTCAGGATTAATTCGTTGGTAACTACTAGATATTATGATTCTGACAAAAAAATATACTAAATATTGTGTAATGGGATCAATTATTTTGATAAAAAAATAAAAAAAAATTAATAATTAAGAGCGCTTTCAGAGGCAAAAAAATTGTAATTTCTAAAATGGAAAAAATACTTAAAGATAGTATTTCAGCAGCTCACGAAGCAGGTAATATTATAATGAAATACTACAAAACTAAATTAGAGATTAAGCATAAAAGTGTAAATAATCCAGTTACCAAAGCTGACTTAGCTGCAAACGAAATTATAAAAAAAATTTTAATTTCTAAATATCCAAATTTTGGCTGGTTGTCAGAAGAAACTAAGGATTCTGAACATAGACTAAGCAATGAATACGTTTGGATTATTGATCCTATAGATGGAACAAAAGAATTTATAGAAGGTATATCTAACTTTGCAATTAGTATTGGATTAGTCAAAAATCAAAAACCAATTTTAGGTGTTTTGTATAATCCAGCAACAGAAGAATTATTTTATGGATCTAAAAATAATGGTTCTTTCTACAATGGAAAAAAATGTCAAATTTCAACTTTAAAAAATATTGAAAAAGTGAAAATTGTTGTTAGTAGATCTGAGATTAAGGCTGGATTATGGGAAAAATTTTCATTCAAACAAGAAAGTAAAATTGAAATTGGTAGTGTAGCATATAAACTTGGATTAATTGCTGCAAATAAATATGATTTTTTTGCTACATTAAAGCCAAAGAATGAATGGGATATTTGTGCTGGTCATATTATTATACAAGAAGCCGGTGGTGTTTTAAAAAAAATACACGATTTTACAACACCAACATATAATCAAAAGTTAACATTACAAAAACCAGGTCTTGTAGGTGGAAATGCTGACATAAGCAGCACTTTTTCAAGAATATGGAATAATAAATTTCAAAAATTGAGGTAAAAATGAAAAATGCTAAACTAAATGTAAATGATGAAATAATTGAACTACCCACCTTCAAAGGATCAGAAGATGAGGTTGGGATTGATATAACCTCACTTAGAAGCAAGACCAATCACATAACCATTGATCCTGGTTATGCAAATACCGGTTCTTGTTTAAGTTCTATTACTTTCATTGATGGAGAAAAAGGTATATTGAGATATAGAGGATATTCAATAGAGGAATTAGCAGAAAAGGCTACGTTTACAGAAGTATGTTATTTACTTGTTTATGGAGAACTTCCTAATATCAAAGAAAGAGATAAATTTAGTAAAAGCTTAAGAAAGCACGCAAACCTACATGAGGATATGAAAAGATTTTATGACGGCTTTCCATTAAGTGCACACCCTATGGCAATCTTATCATCTATGGTGACTGCTATGTCGGCATTCACCCCTGAAAGTAATAGCTGGGAAGATGATGATATGGATCATAGTATGATTAAAGCATTGGCAAAAGTCAAAACAATAGCAGCATTTTCATATAGAAAATCGCAAGGACTTCCATTCATTTATCCTAGAACTGATCTTAATTATGTAGAAAATTTTCTACATATGATGTTTTCAGATTCACAAGAAGATTATCATGTAAACCCTGTTTTTGCCGAAGCTTTAAACTTACTATTAATTCTCCATGCTGATCATGAACAAAATTGTTCTACTTCTACTGTTAGAATGGCTGGAAGTAGCCAAGCTAACCTTTTTGCAACCATCTCTGCGGGTATTGCTGCTCTCTGGGGACCTTTACACGGGGGTGCTAACCAGGCAGTTATTGAAATGTTAGATACTATTAAAAAAGATAATTGTGATTACAAAAAATATGTCAACATGGCTAAAGATAAGAATTCAGATTTTAAACTTTATGGTTTCGGTCATCGTGTTTATAAAAATTATGATCCACGTGCAAAAGTAATTGCTAAAGCTGCTGATAGAGTTTTGAATGAACTAAAGTTAGATGATCCATTATTAGAAATTGCAAGAAATCTTGAGAGTGTTGCTCTTAAGGATGATTATTTCAAAGAAAGAAATCTATATCCAAATGTAGATTTTTATTCTGGAATTATTTATAAAGCTATGGGTATCCCAACGAATATGTTTACAGTCATGTTTGCTCTTGGTAGATTACCTGGATGGCTTGCACATTGGCATGAAATGGTTGCAAGTGGAACATCAAGAATAAATAGACCAAGACAAATCTATACTGGATCTAAAATACGTAATTTCATTCCAGTGGAGCAAAGATAAATAAATGAAAGAATATTTAAATTTAGTAGAAAAAGTATTAGAAACCGGTAGTTTAAAAAATAATAGAACTGGAACTGATACAATATCTGCATTCGGTATGAATTATAAGATTGACCTATCAAAAGGGTACCCTCTATTAACAACAAAAAAAGTTTTTTTTAATTCTGTGATTAGAGAATTATTGTGGTACTTATCGGGTGATACTCATATTAGAAACCTTAGAAAGCATACAAAAATATGGGATGCATGGACTTCTGAAGATAAAAACTGGGAAGTAGGTAAAATGTATGGTTATCAATGGGTAAAATGGGAAAAATATATTGAAGATCCTAAAACTAAAACAATTTCAAAAGAATTCATAAATCAAATTGATTACATCATAAATGAAATAAAGAATAATCCAAATTCTAGACGTTTAGTGGTAACCGCATGGAATCCATCTGTTTTAGATGAGATAGCGCTTCCTAGTTGCCATTCTTTATTCATGTTTAATATTTTAAATGGCAAGTTGAACTGTCATTTAACACAGAGAAGTGGTGATATTGCATTAGGTATACCCTTTAATTTAGCTTGTTACGCAACACTTACTCAAATGATTGCTCAGGAAACAAATCTTAAGTTAGGTTTTTTTTCTCATTATATTAATGATGCTCACATTTATATAAATCATGTTGATGGTTTAAAAGAACAACTCAAAAGGGAACCACTCCCACTCCCTAAATTAAATATTAAATCAAAACCTTTTTGGGATCTAAAGTTTGAAGATTTCATATTATCAAATTACAATCATCATGATGTTATTAAATTTGATGTAGCTGTGTAATATGAGAATACAACTCATATGGGCTCAAGATAAATATGGAGGGATCGGTAAAAAAGGAAAACTACCCTGGCATGTTTCAGATGACTTAAAAAACTTTAAAAAAATTACAAAGAACCACACTATCATTATGGGAAGACTAACTTGGGAATCTTTACCTTTTAAACCTCTTCCTAATCGTAGAAATATAGTTCTGTCAAGTAAGAAATTTATCGACACAGAGAGTTATACTAGCACTGAAAAGTGTATTAAAAATCTTCACACTGATAATATAAAAACTATTTTTGTCATTGGGGGATCAAGCGTCTATAAAGAATTTTTTGAACTTGCTACCGATCTTCATATTACATTAATCAATCAACAAGTTGATGGAATTGATTGTTTTTTCCCCAAGTCATTAGACCACATTAAAAAACATTTCAAATTATTTTTTCAAAAAAAACTTAATAGAGAAGCTAATTATATGCATTTCAAAAAAGATGGATAAATATTTTTTAACTTGTCCACGAGGACTTGAGGAAGTAACAAAAAAACAAATATCTAGTTATGTTAATGAACCTATCAAAATTGATAAAGGGGGCGTTCATTTCTATGGTAATTTAAAAGATATGTACACAATTAATCTTCATTCCAGAACGGGAATGAGATTATTAAAAAACATATTTGCTTTTGATCTTGAAAAACCTCAAAATTTATACAGAAATATTTATAATTTAGATTGGTTAAAGTTTATAAATGTCAACAAAACATTTTCTATCAAAACTAAATTAAAATCTCATTTATTTAATAATGCTAGCTCAGTATCCTTAAGAATTAAAGATGCTATTGTTGATAACATAAGAAAAAAAAAGGGTAAAAGACCGTTTATTAATAAAAAAAATCCTGATGTTGGATTATATATTTTTATTGTAGATAAAACAGTGAAAATTTATCTAAATACAACTGGAATACCCCTTCATAAACGTGGATATCGTTCTAAAATCCATAAAGCTGCTTTAAATGAATCTTTAGCCTCAGGTCTTATACTTTTAAGTGATTGGGATAAGAAAAATAATTTTTATGATATAATGTGCGGATCTGGTACATTGCCTATTGAAGCTTCAATGATTGCAAACAAAATAGCACCAGGACTATTTAGAAGCCATTTTGCTTTTCAAAAATTTGATAATTTCAACAAATCTCTTTGGATAAAATTAATAGATAATGCTAAAAATAATATTTGTTTTAAGCCAAATATAAAAATATTCGGATCTGATATCATTAAAGATAATATTCAATTATCCATTGATAGTGCAAAAAAGATAGGCATTGAAGATCATATTAAATTTGAAGTTTTAGATATGAAGGATGTATCAGTTCAGGATTCACAAGGAACATTAATAGTAAATCCCCCTTATGGAAATAGAATCGGTGTAAATATCAGTCTAAGTCAATTATATGAAAACATTGGAGATATATTTAAAAAAAAGTTCATTGGATACGATACCTATATTTTTTCCGGTAATTTTGAAGCTATTAAATCAGTTGGATTAAGATCTAAGAAAAGAGTAATACTTAAAAATGGTACAATTGATTCCAGACTATTATATTATCCAATTAATAGTGGGAAATTTGACTAAAGATTAGAGAATAGTAAAAATATAGACACTCCTGCTGCTATTGCTGTATTTGTATATACTTTGTTACGAATCGCTGATTTTCTTATTTTTTCGTAATGTTTTTTGTAGAATTTTTTCTGGTTATCTTGTAATTGATAATATTCAGAATTTACTGGAATAGAATGTTTATAAATTGGAATTTCAGGTAAGAAAAATGGAATAAATATAAACAATGGCCCAATATAAATTGCTGATAGACAGCTAATTCCTGGTCCAGCACAATCTACCAATAAGGAATTTTCATCTCTTTGCAAATTTTCTTGTAAATCTCTGTATGCTATTTGACGTACTTCTCTTGAACTGTATTCTTTTTTTTGATTTAAAGAATCAAGGGTATTAAAACCAGTTTTTTCAATTGTTTTTACTTCAAATTTTTCACCTGTCATTGGATCGAATTTTATCTTTAAAGAATCAGATTCAATTTTTTTTCCACTCATTGGATCAAATTCTTGTACAAATAAAAAATTACATAATATTAAAATTATATAATACATAATATTGTATCTCCTTAAAATTTTGAAAATTTATTGGTATATTCAATTAATTTCGAAGCTATTCCTTTTTCTGTCATTGAATGACCTGCATCTTGAATAACGTGGAAATCGGCTTCGGGCCATTTTCTAAATAAATCCCAAGCAGTATACATTGGACACACAACATCGTATCTCCCTTGTATGATTACAGATGGAATATTTCTTATTTTATCTATATTATCTAAAATCCATCCATCTTTTTCAAAAAAACCTTTATTTATAAAATAATGACATTCTATTCTAGCAAATGCTTCAGCAACAGAAGAAGTTTCAAAATGATGTAATGATTTGCCACTTTGAAATAATTTACTAGTACTAGCTTCCCATATTGACCAAGCCTTAGCTGCTTCAATTTTGACATTATAATCATTGCTTGTCAAGCGTTTATAATATGCTTTGACTAAATTTGATCTTTCATCAATTGGAATAGGATTCAAATATTTTTCCCAAGCATCAGGGAAAATATATGAGGCTCCATCTTGGTAAAACCAATCAATTTCCTTTTGTCTTAATAAAAATATGCCTCTCAATATTAGGGCCTTACATCTGTTAGGATGCATGATACTGTAAGATAATGATAGTGTTGAACCCCAACTACCCCCAAAAACAACCCATTTGTTTATGTTAAGATGAATACGAATTTTTTCAATATCTTCAACAAGATCCCAAGTTGTATTTTCCTTTAATTCTGCATGAGGTGTACTTTTACCACACCCCCTTTGGTCAAAAATAATTATCCTCCATTTATCAGGATTGAAAAACTGTCTGTATATGGGTTCTATACCCCCACCAGGTCCACCATGAAGAAAAATAACAGGTTTACCATTAGGATTACCAGATTCCTCAACATTTAAAGTATGAATATCAGAAACTGGTAAACTAAATTCATTATATGGATTTATTTTTGGATATAATTCATTCATTAATACAACCTTTTTTTACATACTCTATTTTTTAAGGGCTTTTTATTTTCAAATCTATAATAATTATCTTTAAAAATATTCATTACAAATTCATTATAATTAGGGAAATTACCTGAAATATGAGGTGATAATAAAACGTTATCTAATTTAAATAATTCATTATTTTTAGGTAATGGTTCTTGATCAAAAACATCTAAAGCTGCACCTGCTATTTTATTTTCCTTTAAGTTTTTAATTAAATAACTTTCATCAACTATAGGTCCTCTAGCAATATTAATAATATATGATGTTTTTTTCATTTTTTTAAATTCATTTTCACTAATCATACCTCTTGTCATTTTTGTTAATGGACATGATATTATTATATAATCGCTCTCTTTTAACAAAAAATCTAAATTAGTCAGAGGTATTAAATAATCAACACTTTTTTTATTCTCTATTTTTTTTTGTAATCTACGTGTAGCTATAATACGCATTCCGAAAGACTTAGCTTTGCTTGCTATTGCTTTCCCAATTGATCCGAATCCAATAATACCAATTGTTTTATCTTTTAAATTTTGCATCTTTTTAGCTATTTTCCACTGATTCCATTCTCTATTTTTATAAAACTTTTCACAGGAATTAAATTGTTTAGCAAAATAAAGAATTCTAGCCATCACAAATTCAGAAACTGGATCAGCATGAATACCACTTGAATTTGTAATTATAGTTTTACTTTTAAGTAGCGATGAAAATAATGAATCTTCTATTCCGGCTGATCCAAAATGTATCCATTTTAATTTTTGAGATGAAAATGAAAATAGCTTTTCGTTCATTCGATGAGTTAAAAGAATATCTAAATCTTTAAATTTTTGTTTAAGAATATCATCATTTGTAATATGGTAAAATTCGATATTATTTTTTGTTTTAAAATCAGAAATTAATCTTAAGTATGTTTCTGGATTCTTAGTTAATTGTATTCCAATTTTATATTTAATCATGTCTATAATTTAAAATTATAAACTAAAATAAACTTACTTAAAAAACTAATTCTATGAAAATGAACTTTAATTTTGAATTATCAAATGAATTGTAATTATTTTTAAATTAAATATTATGAAAAATGTAGTAATTATTGGCTCTGGATTATCTGGTTTATCTTGTGCCTATTATTTAAAAAAAAATGGAATTAATACCGCAATTTATGATCAATCTAATCAAATTGGAGGTCGTATTTTTTCTGAAAATATTGATGGCTTCATATGTGATAATGGATTTCAAATATTACTAAATAATTATCAAGAAGTTAAAAAAATATTAGATTACAAAGATCTAAATATGAACTATTTTGAATCAGGTGCAACAATCTACACTGATTCTCAAATGTATAAAGTATATAATCCAATTTTCCATCCTATAAAATCTTTAAAATCTGATTTTAATAAAATCTTTTCGTATTCAGATTATTTAAATGTACTCAAAACATTATTTATTAATAATGATATGAGTACAAAACAATATTTCAAACGTTCTTTTAGCAAATCAGCCAACAGACTATTTTTTGAACCTTTCTTTAAAGGCGTATTTTTAGATGATAATTTAGAAAATGACTTCATTTTTTTTAAAAAGCTATTTATAAAATTTGCTTTTGGTAAAGCGGGACTACCTAAAAATGGAATGTATGAATTAGTAAAACAAATTAAAGAAAAATCAAAAATTCTCAATATTAATTTCAATATGAAATTAAAAAACATAAGTAATAATATCGCATTTTTTCAAAATGGAGAAAAAGTCTCTTTTGATTATATCATCTTAGCGTTACCAATTGAAACTATAAATGTATTGTTTAATCTAAATTTAAAAATCGACTATAATACAAATTCAACATTTTATATAAAATCAGAAAAAAATGTTTTAGGCAAAGCATTGTTATTAGTTCCTGATAAAAAATATAAAATAAACTCAATTCAATGTTTATCAAATGTATCCTCAAATTACTCTAATAACAACAAATCTCTATATTCTGTTTCCTCAAATGACCATAATGCAAAAAAAGAAACAATAATTAAAGAATTCACTAAAATTACAAAAATACAACAAAGTGAAATGCAATTAATTAAATCTTATAGAATAAAAAAAGCTCTACACAAGAATATCTATAAAATTGATAGAAAAGATAATATTTATTTCTGTGGAGATTGGCAGAAAGAACCTTCAATTGATGGTGCATTGAAAAGTGGAAGATTAACTGCAGAGAAAATAATTAATATTTGTAAAACTTAATTTTTAAAAAAATTAAGATTAACCATTATTGGCTTATTATTTCTATTCCAAAAATCATATTTTTGCATTATTGATTGAAAACGATCTGAAGTACTAAAATTTAAGTACCATCTATTTAAATGATAAAATTTATCGCAAAAAAGATTAATATCGACATTTGCAAATTGTCTTATGAATGGAAAGATAGCTAAATCTACTAACTGAATTTTTTTATGTAATATATATTTATTTTCTTTTAACATATTATTAATTTCTAATAAAAATCCAGAAGCTTTTTCAAAATAGAATTCTTTAGATTGTTCAGGATAACGATCAAAATATTTATATCTATCTAACCAATATTTAAAATCAGAATCATTTTTTTTTATTATATCTATCTGTAGCTTAGAATTTAAACTTAACAAATCGAATTTACTGTTTTTTTTATTTGACCAAATCATTATATCAAAACTTTCATCAATAATATTATTATCTAATTGCAAAACAGGTACCGTACCCTTTTTGGAAATATCGTATAAATCTTTAGGTCTATTTTTCAAATCAACCTCTCTATGTTCAAATGTGAAATTAATAAAACTTAATGCAAGCCTTGCACGTATCGCGTACGGTCATCTACGAAATGAATATAAAATAGGATTTTTCATAATTTTTTGTGATTCAAATCACACTTTTTTTCTTTTTTAATTTCTAACTTTTAATATAATCTAATATATATTAGATTTCGTTCATCGATAAAATTAATTTATTTATAAATAATAAAAGGAGTTAAAAATGTTAAAAAGATTTTCAATCTTAACACTAGTATTATCTTTTATTTTTGCTGGACCTTTCGATATGAAAGATAAAACAGCTAAAGGTAAATTTAATACACTACCTGGTGGTAAAGGTAAAAAAGAAAAACCATATAACAAAAAAGATAGTGATCTTACCTACAAACAAGTTGCAGAGGAACTTGTAGATGCTAAAACTAAATATGGAAGACCAAAACTATCAAAATTAGAGCAACAAGCTATTGAAGCTTTTTTAGAAAATAAAGTTAAAAAAGGTTCATATAAGAAACATCTTTCTAATGCTATGAAAAAGCACGACTGTTATGTTAAGCATAGCAACAGAAGAATAGAAAAAATGAAAGGTTTTGCTAAATGGCCTAGCTTAGAAGACAAAGTTGAATGGTTTGCTTTAGATTGTAAAGGCAGTAAAAAAAGCAAAAAAACTAAAGATAAAATCATAGGTAAAGGTAAAGGCAAAACTGATGGTTCTTCACCAATAAATCCTAAAAAATATAGAAAAGGTGCTAATAAGTTTAATGCTGGTGGAAACTCTAAAAAAGATGGAGCAAACAATCCTCAATAAGTAAAACTTGTTTAACTATTTTAAAAAAGCCATCAATATGATGGCTTTTTTTTATTCGTAATCATTAAACGTTTTTTCAAATTTATAATAATAATCATATACTTGATAAAACATTTGAGTTACTTCTTTATCTAATAACTGTGTGTTATTTTCTAAAATTTGTGGATTTGGGAATTTAATTTCTAACCCCCTTTTAAATGTTTGAATAGAAAATTCTAAACTTTCATTTATTTCTAATAAATATTTCAATATAAAAACTTCAATTAATGCCTTACGATGGTTTTTATTCGTTAATAAAATTGTTGGTCTATTTTCATTTAATTTTCTCAAATCTTTATTATATGATTCCTTAAGTTGATAATTTTTTACAATATTAAATATAGGCCTTTCAAATGTTACATTATTCTTAGTTTTTAATTGCAATGCTATTCCTAAGTTTTCTTGATTATTTAAATAGTATTCATCTAGATCTTTAAACCTTACTAAATTGCCGTTTTCCTCAAATAAAATAATATTATCTGGATTTACATAGGAAAAATAATTTGTTTTCTCTATAACTTCGTAGAGCATTTTATTTACTAAATATTCTTCTCCCGGAATATAATTACCTAAAACATCACTTTTTTCAAGTCTTAATTTTTTAAGAGCTTCACTATTTGTTATAAAATCAAAATCCCAAATATCTGCCTCTTCTAATCTATAACTATTTGAAAATAGCTTATTTCCAGTTGAGTTAAAAAAATCAGAATCCTGTGGAATAACCTTACTAAATTTTTTATAATCATCTTCAATAATATGTGGTGTTATTACAACAATAACTTCTCTTTTTTCCACCTTATTTGAATTTGACTTAAATAAATTTCCTAAAATTGGAATTTTATGTAAAAATGGTATTTTTCTGACACCCTCGGAGTTCTTATTACTTATTAAACCGCCTACAATAAAAGGAGTATTATTTGCTATTCTGACAAATGATTCAACTTTTCTATTTGTTATTGTTGGTGCACTCAGAATAGAGCTTGATTGTTCTCCAGATGTTTCTGTTATTATAGTTTCCACTTGCATTGTAATTTGTCTATTATCTTCTCCTATTCTTGGTCGAAGATTTAATGTTATACCAACTGGTAAATATTCTACATCAGGTATTTCTATTTCATTTCCAGTATTTGTTACAGGATATTTTGATATCGGTATTTGTTCACCAATTTGTATTCGGGCTTGTCTACCATCTAAAACTAAAACTGATGGTTTAGATAATATTTCTGCTGATGTATTTTGTAATAAAGCATTGATTTTTAATGATATCAATTCATTTATTTCTTGACCATCAGCAGTATAATTACCTGAATAGCTTGCACCTAATGATAAATTATTAATCATATCAATAAAACCAGATACACTATCTGGTAATATTGAAAATTCATCAATTACTTTTCTTTTTTCAAAATCTATTTTATTTAATCCCATTTCTTTAAGATCACTGCTATTAATTTCAATAACTAACGCATCTACCATTATTTGCTTTGCACTGACATCAATTTTATTTTTTATGTATTCAACTAAATTTATATAAGGATCAATATCCTCATTATCATAACAAATTAATATACGTTGCAGGGGGTCACCGGAAGCTAGATATGGAAAAGGGCTACTTCCAATGTATGAATTGAAATCTGAAACCTCAGACTCTTCATCTTCAGAACCTGAATTCCCTTGAAGATAGTTCGTTTCAAAATTGGGAAATTTTATTATACTTAATGGTTTTTGGATAACATCGTTTGGTTCAAAAATTAAATCGGAAAAGCTCTCTGATTCTGTCGATTCAAATTCTATTACATTGTATCCCATACTTTTAAGAATTCCTAACAATTGATCAGCTTTAATATAACTTAATTTAAAATCTTCACAAGCCATATCCTCACTAGCATAGCTGAAATAAATAAATATACCAAGAAATATAAAAGAATACTTTTTAAACATTTTATGTCCTCATTTATAAAAAAATACTCCGGTAATCGGAGTACAATTTATTTTCGTTTAATTGAATATATTAAATCTATATATATTATATTCATAAATCATAATTAATCTTCTTGAAACTTCAAGGAAGCTGAATTAATTCAATATCTTTTGTATTCTGGTGGAGGTCCATCATCAAAAACATGGCCTAAGTGAGCATCGCATTTATTGCATTTTACTTCAATTCTTTTACTTCCCAAAGAATAGTCTTCGACATATTTTATAATATTATCGTTTATTGCCTTTGTAAAGTCTGGCCAACCTCCTCCAGATCTCATCTTATGTTCAGATTTAAATAAAGGAGCATCACAACAGACACATCTGTACGTACCGTTTTGAAAAAAATTACAATATTTTCCTGAATAAGGTGTTTCAGTTCCACCTTCTCTTGTAATGTGATACTCTTCCTTGGTCAATATTTTTTTATAGTCTTTCAAATGCTTTTAAACTTCTTTTATAAATGATTTACCATCCCAGTTAAATCCATCATAAGAAAAACCTGCAAAATCATCAATAGATTTTACTTGATTTAGGGCTAAATATCTTATAAAATTGCCTTTTACGGCCTTACCATAATGACCTGCAGTTGCTGTTTTCCCTTTAGAAATAACATTAAATTCAACTTCAACAACATTATCTGATTTTGTATATGCTTTTCTATGAACCTGAGGTAATAAATCTATTATCAAATCCTCAGACTCTAACTCCTCAGTGATAATTGGATTCCAATGATATTGCAAAGATAATACATTCATCTTAAGTTTATAATCTGGTATTAAAGTCATAGGTGTTAACATTCCAAATAAACCACTCAAAATGCGTACGTGTTTTTCCATATAATTTCTTGATCGTTTTGGAACAGTTGCCCAATCCAAATTCTCATATACTACACCAGTATATCTTTCAATTGCATTCCAACATCTACTATTCATCACATCTTGATTTTGTCTATGAAACGCTATAGCTTTTTCTTCAGATGTACCATAAATGGATCTTAAATCTTCATTTGAAATTAAATCTAATAATCTTACAACTTGCTCAACATCTTCCATAAACTTAAAATCTGTATTTTTAAATTTAATTTCCATTGGTCTTTTTATGCGATTTTTACCTTCACTTGAGGGAATTAAAATTATCATCTATTTTCCTTTTTAATTAGAAAGTTTTAGTGAGTCAGATTCTGATATTATATTTTTAGGTTTTTCACCCCAAAAAGTATCTCGTGGGAAAATATCATTAATAACATTTTTATTAGTTAGATAAACATTTGGGTTTTTCCCAATCCTGATGTTATTTCTCTGAAAATCAATCTTTGATCTACCAAATATATAATGGGCTAATTTATCATCATTTTTATTAAAAATAGATACATGTGTACCCGATGAATCATCAACAGACAATACTGGCCACTGATCCTTGTCAGTTGAGAGTAAAGTTTGTTTTTTACATCCTAGAACATTATCAAAAAATTTATCTATTCTTTCTTGTTTAACTATTAAAGTATCATTACCCGAAATATTCCAACCACTTTCATCATTTAATAATTCAATCGAATTTTCTTTCTGAGAAATAATAATTTTTGTTATTGAGTTTTTATCACCTTCATAAATTAACTCGGAAGAAGTGCGATTGGATTTATTATTTGATAGTTTTAAAATTACTAATAATAATAAAATAGAAATGAAAATTAGATTATTTCTTAAATTTTTATTCATCTAAATTCCCTCCTTAACCTAGACTCACGCATTTTTTCACTATTAAATTTAAATAAAGCTAAAATTATTACTAATATGAATGGTACAAGCCTATTTGCCCATTTCCAAGTAATCCTAGATCCATCCGAGATTTCTTTTAATGGTCTTGTAGTTACTTTTCTTGATCTCAATGAAACTAGCTCCTCGTCTCCCATTAAATAATCAACAGAATTTAGTAGTAAATCAGTATTCTCTTGTATACCTCCACCAACATCATCTGATATGAATTGAGAATCTCCTATAAGAATTATTTTACTTAATATTGAATCATTAATTACTATTTCAGACTTTGCCCCAACTACTTTACTGGGCTCTGTTAATGTTTCAAAAGCAGGATTTTGAACAGGACTTAAATTAAAAAATTGTTCCATTGATCCAGAATTTCTAGAGGTAAACAATAAAGGTTTATATTTTTTTTCAATATTTGGAAATATGTTTAATGTGTCAACAAAATGAAAAACCTCACTTGGAAACATTAATCTAACTTGTTCTAAACCACTTACTAAAACTTCTTCACCTGAAAATTCTCTTATCATAGGGAAGAAAGGGTATTCCATTTGACTTTGCATTCGGAATATTCCACGATTCTGGAGAACTTGAATTGAACCACATAGCTTATCCATTACCAAATTATCTTTAATTCCTAAGCCATATTTTTCTAAAAAATTATAAATATTTGATTCCAAAGATAAAGCAGATTGTGTAGATAAATCAGTTGAAATCCTATTTTGTGCAATGAATATGTTTCCACCTGAATTTAAATATTGTTCTAAATGATTAATTTTAACGTCATCTAATGTATCTATGATACCAGATATTATTAAAGCATCAATATTATTTTGAACTGGATTATCTAATTTAATATCAAATACATTATAATTTTGTTTTAAAAGTTCTTTTACATTTTCAAGTTTCATATCAGTTTCAGAAAAATTGGCTATTCCTATAGACCTCTTATTGCTGTCTGTCATTCTTTTAATCATCGTAGTGATGTTATATTCTAAACCTGCATTTTGTATAACTGGTATTGTTTCTCTTTTCTCCTCTTCATTTGTTGTATAAATACAAACCAAACCCATATATACTTTTCGAATTGCTAGATTATCATTTTCTATAACTTGTAATTGGACAGGCGATATGCCATATGATTGCGCTTCTGTTTCAAGCTCTTCATCAGTTTCAGGTTGGTAAAATTCATATCTAATATTTTTTGAATAAGAGGCATACTCTTCAATCATATCTTGTAAGTAACGTTTGTTACTTCCATATTCGCCTGGAAGATTATCAGAAAAATATACTTTCATTGTTAACAAACCATCAATTTTTTTAACAACAGATTTACTAGAATCTGATAATGAAAACATTTTATTTTCTGTTAAGTCAAATCTGAAAAAGAAATCTTGAGATACCCAATTAACTATAAAAATTGTTAACAATGAATAAAAAATATATGTTAAAAAAGATCTTTTATTATAAACTTTAAAAAACATCTTAACTCCACTTACTTTTTGATATTGTTTGACTAGTCATGCTTAGAAAGAACCATATTAATGATCCAAAATAAATGATATTTCTTGAATCTATTACTCCTCGAGTAATATTAGACAAATGAAAATCAATACTTAAATACTGAATGAATTGAGACATCCAACTTGGCATAAAAATTAACATTTTACCTAAAAGAAAAAAACTAAAGGCTAAAGAGGCTGAAGCTATAAGTGCGATAACCTGATTATTGGTCAGACTACTAAAAAACAATCCTATTGCTGCATATAATCCACCTAGCAACAACAATCCAAAGTATCCACTTAAAATTGCTCCATGATCAATGTTAGTACCCACGTTTAACAATGTAAAATAATGGAACATGGTAATAAATAAACCAACACCAATCAAAGATAATGCTGCCAAATATTTACCTAATACATATTCAGAATTTTTTACAGGTAACGTTGCTATAATTTCTATCGTTCCAGAACCATTTTCTTTGGCAATTAAACCCATAGTAATTGCTGGTACAAAAATAATATATATCCAGCTTATTATATCAAAAAGTTGCCTTAAATCTGATTGTTTAATGAGAAAAAAAGTAGTTGTAAAAAAATATCCATTTGCAATTACAAATACACCTAAAAAAATATATGCCATAGGAGTGTTAAAAAACATTTTCATTTCTCTATCATATATTATTTTTAAATTATGCATTAGCTGTATCCTCCATTGTTAAAGACCTAAATACATCTTCTAAATTAGTTTCTACAGTATTCATTCCAAGAATTATCCATTTATTCTTAACAGCAAAATTAAATATTTTTTCTCTTGGATCAATCTTATGAGAATACTCAAATGTTAATATATGTTTTCCTTCTTTCTTTTTTGAATCTAAAAATTTAACCCCTTCAATGTCAAACTCTATTGCATCTATATCTTCTTTGGATTTAATTTCCATCGTTAAATTGACGATTCCACCAGATGAGGATTTGATTAGATGATCTGCTGTTCCATCTGCTACAATCTGTCCATTATCAATTATAATAATCCTATCAACAGTTGCTTTTATTTGATCTAAATTGTGACTAGAAACCATAACAGTCTTTTCTTTACCTAAATCTTGAATTAATTTTCTTATCTCTACTCTTTGATTAGGATCTAATCCTGAGACTGGCTCATCCAATAGTAAAATTTTGGGATTATGAATTAATGCACTAGCTAAACCAGTTCTTTGCTTATATCCTTTAGAACATTGACCAATTTTTTTATGGACCACACCTGATAAGCTACATTGTTCTACTACTTGATCTAATGCTGAATTAAAATTGTCATTTTTAATATCATATGTACCTGCAATAAACTTTAAATAATCATAAACCCTCATATCATAGTACAAAGGGTTAAGTTCAGGTAAATAACCAATATTTTTTTTTATTAAATTAGAATTTGTTTGAATATCAATGTTATCAATTAAAACAGAACCAGATGTTTGTGATAAGTAGCCCGATATGATTTTGAGTGTAGTAGATTTTCCAGCCCCATTTTCTCCTAGAAAACCTAAAATTTCACCTGGTTCTACATTGAAACTTATTGACTTCACAGCTTCAACTTCACCATAATTTTTTACTAAATTTTTTACATTAATCAATTAGTAAATCCTCCCAAAGTTTTTAATGTTTAATGTATACTGTATAAAGTAGCTTGTAAAACGATTCCAAAATTTAAAAATTTATTTTGTTATATTGTATAAATTTTTAAAAAGTTTCATTTAATTATATTTTTAATTATTTCATCATTATAAATTTCAATTTTTAAAATATTACAAATTAATTTATGGATCATTGTGTTTTCAAAGGTACTAACTATTTTTTGTTTTTTAAATTCTGGTCCATATGCATAAAAAATACCGTGCATATTTATATATTCAGGATCATATCCATGCATACCTTTTAAATTAAATAATCCATTATTTATATTTTCTCTTATACCTATTAAATATCCTTCATCAGCAACTAATAGAATGTCTTTTGTATTTATATTTACAAATTGATATCTTTCTGGAATTTGATTTTTAAAATAATATTTTATGTTGGGTATATTATCAAGTTCCGTTTTAATGATTGAATTTTTGTTATTTTTTAAATCAAGTTGAATAAATGCACCACTTCCAAAAATATTATAATTATCTATATTAATGTAATCATCTATCATGACGTGCGTGTTTTTAATTTCAGCCATCCCATGATCACTCAAAACAATAAGATTTATATTTTTATCTCGTTTATTAATTTCTTTAATTAAATATCCCATTAAAGAATCCATTCTTGCTACTTGATCAATTGTTATAGAACTTCTAGGCCCATTAACATGACCACTTCTGTCTGGCTCATTAAAATATAACATTATGAGCCTTGGTGAAAGTTCGTATGGCAAATCAATCCAGGACATAGCTGAATCTATTCTACTTTTAAAACTTATGTTAGGATTATATTTTTTATAAATTGATGGTCTGTAATTTTGTATTTCAGCTTCTGAGCCAACCCAAAAATATGTTGCTGATTTAATACCATTTCTTTCAGCCTTAACCCAAATTGGTTCACATCCATAAAATCTACCATCCTGTACTGTTGCTGCATCTTTATATGAATAATATTTTTGAAATTCTTTACTGTAAAACTTATTTCCAGATATTTTATGTTCATTTGAGTAACAACCCGTGGCTATTGAGTAATGATTGGGAAAAGTTAAGGATGGAAAAATTGGTTTTAAAGATTTAGATTTTACACCATTCTCTTTTAAATAATTTAAATTTGGAGTATCAATAAAATTCATATANTCATATCTGAAACCATCTAAAGATACTACTAACACATAAGGTTCGCTATTAGAAAAAACAAAAGAATAAATAATTAAAAATATTAGTTTATATTTCATAATTTTGGAAATTCATTTATAACAAAAATTAAGTAATAATTAACATAGAGAAAAATTGTTTAAGTACATAAAATATTATTTTTTATCATTTGTTTATGTAAATGTTATTTTTAGTAATGATAAACTCGAAATAATTAATGCTGATTATTTGGAAAATTTTACTAAAAATGATCAAACCATTCAAAAACTTTATGGCAATGTAATCCTTAAAACTAAAGACATTACTCTGTATACTGAAGATGCTAATTTTTATAGAGAATTAAACGAATTCCATCTTAACGATGGTGTAATGATGATTAAAAATAGTGATACCCTTAAATGTCTTAAAATGATCTATTTTGATAAAGATGATACTTATCTAAAAGCAANCGGTAACATTATTTTTGAACAAAATAAATCTGAACAAAAAATCTTTTGTGACTCTCTTTATTATTGGCCGGATTCTGACTCTTCTATAGCATATAGTAATGTTAAATTATTAAAAAAAAATACAGAACTCAATTCTGATAAATTGACAATTTGGGAATCCAATGGATATAGAGGCTCTTCTTTTATTGCTAATGGTAATTGTAAAATTTTTGAAAATACTAAAACAATTATCGCGAATGAAATATCATATAACGATGGAAATCAANTAATGTCTCTTAATGACAGCTGTACTTTTAAAGAGCTTAATCGTGGTATGAGNGGAAACAACATGTTTATACAATATGAAGATAGTCTCTTGAAACACGCAGAAATTATTGATAATGCATATGCGTACAATATATTTGATATTATTAGCTCTAAGAAAAGTGTAAAAGATGAAATGAATGCAAATAAATTATTTTCAACATTTAAAAATGACAAAATTTATAACTTAAATCTTTTTGGAATGGCTAGAACCACTTATCATCTAGTTGAAGATAGTGTTTTAAAAGGATTAAACAAGGCAAGCGGTGATACAATAAATATAACGTTTGCAAATGACGAAATTGAACGATTACAAATATTTGGCGGAGGTAGAGGTTCTTTCATTCCGGACAAAAATAATAATGAAATAGATTCTACAATTACATATAATGGAGAATTTATTGATTACATAGTAAAAGATAAAAAAACTTTCTTGCAAAATAATGCTAGTGTGATATATCAAAAAACAACACTATTATCAGATATAATTACAGCTGATTGGAATACCAATCTATTAGAAGTTTTTAAAAGTGAAGATAATATTCCAATTGTNGATACAAATGATGGAGAGCCACTTTCTGGTGATTACATGGAATTTGATCTTATTTCAAAACAAGGTAGAATTAAAAAAGGTAAAACCAATTATAATAATAGTGTTTATTATGGAAAAGAAATATATAGAAATGATAATAATATTTTTCATGTTCATTCTAGCAAATATACTTCTTGTGATGCAGAAGAGCCTCATTTTTATTTAGCTAGTAGAAAAATGAAAATGATAACAGGAGAACGTATAGTTGCAAAACCACTTTGGTTATACATATATGATATACCAATAATAGGTTTCCCTCTAGCAATTTTACCTAACAAAGGTGGAGGGCGACAAAGTGGATGGATTATGCCATCTTTTGGTCATAGAAATAGCGATGGGACTTTTGTTCAAGGATTAGGATACTTTTGGGCACCAAATGATTATTTTGATTCAAGATTACTCACAAATTTTTATGATAAAAAAGGAATTCAAACTTATACAAGAATTAATTATGTAAAAAGATACATTTATAATGGATCGTTAAATTCAACATTAAGTAGAACTATATTATCTGAAGATATTTCTAATGTTATTGGTGGCAATCTAAATCAAAAATGGGATTTAAAATGGAGGCATAATTGGACAATTGACCCGACACAGAACTTAAATATTAATTGGACCTATATGTCAAATAATTCATACTATCAGGATACGACATTTTCACATAATCAAGAAACTAGACTTAACCAACGTTTAGAATCTTCGGCAAATTTTTCAAAACGTTGGCCTCAACATAAAAATTCAATTTCAATNAATATTTCAGAAAGTACTGATTTATTAAATGCAGAAAGAACTTCTTTGGATAATGCATCTACAGGAACAAAAATATTTTATAAATCAAGATATTTACCNCGAATATCATTNAGACATAGTCAAAGTAAACTATTTGGAAATGGTTCAAAATGGTATAATAANTTATATTGGTCAATCTCATCTTCAATGACNAGAACAGAAAAAATAGGCTGGNAAGCAGATTCANATTCAAGTTGGANTGAAACTGACATGATGGAANATNCAGANCAAATTATAANCCATTCATTGTCATTTTCTGCNCCAAAAAAATACTTTGGTTGGTTGACTTTAAATCCAAAATTAAATATCAAAGAAGATTGGATATTTAAATATAAAAACTACTATGCTACATCAGACACAACAGTCGACTATGACTACGTTAACAAATTTTTGCCTAGACACACTGGTTCAGCATCAATTTCAGCAAATACCAAAATATATGGAATATTGCCAATTTCATTTTTTAATTTAAAATCAATACGGCACGTTCTTTCACCATCTTTTAGTTTTTCTTGGAAACCCGACTTTTCAAAATCATTGTTTGGATACAATTTTAACTATTTTGAATCGATTAATGGAAATAATTATGATAAATTTGCAGGCTCTTTGGCAGGTTCAACATCGAAACAAGAACAAAAATCAATTTCTATTTCTCTAAACAATCAATTTCAATCTAAAATTTTAAACAATGAAAATGATTTTAAAAAAATTGATCTTTTTAACTGGAATTTAAATACTAGTTATAATTTTGCCGCAGACAGTTTAAAATTATCTCCTGTACGATCATCTATAAGAACAACATTACCAGGTGGATTTAAATTAGATATATCTATGACACACGATCTCTATAAATTAAAACTAAATTCTGATAATCAATTAAAACGAGTTAATAGTTTTGGTAAACCAAGACTTACATCAGCTAGTTGTGGAACAAGTTTAAAATTATATGGTAATAAAAAAAGCTATAATAATAGCAACTATGATACCTTGCAAATTAATAATGATTCTACATCAAACAATCAATTTACAAAAAATAAAAAACAAAATTCTAAAAAAAATCTCTGGGAATCTTCTTTAAATCTTCGATATTCATTAAATCAAATTATCTCTGGAAATGAAGTTAATGATAGAAAAACATTTTGGATGAACACTACCTTCAAAATAAATCTTACGGAAAAATGGAGTCTGCAGCATACAGCAAGGTTTGATTTAATAGAATATGATTTGATTTATCATAAATTTTATATAAGTCGTCCTCTACATTGCTGGATTTTTAGTTTTAATTGGACACCTAACGGACCTAGTAAAGGTTTTTATTTGAAAATAAATGTTAAGAATCCTGATCTACAAGATATTAAATTAGAATCTAGGGGTGGCAAATCATTCTACAATTTATAATAACATCTGAAAAATTATGATTAAAAATATTAAAGGAACAAAAGATTTACTTCCTAATGAAACAGTTAAATGGAGATTTATTGAATCTAAAATCCATAAAATTGTAAATTCTTACGGATATGGTGAAATTCGTACACCTGTATTTGAGAGTACGGATTTATTTGTTAGAGGTATAGGTAACGAAACGGATATTGTTTCAAAAGAAATGTATTCTTGGTTAGATCAGGGGGGAAAAAAATTAACTTTAAGACCTGAGTTAACCGCCCCTGTAGTCCGGTCATATATTCAACATAATTTACAATCGCTAGGTCCATTAACTAAATTATATTATTTTGATTCTTTATTTCGACGAGAGAGGCCTCAGGCAGGACGTCAACGACAATTTCATCAATATGGAATAGAAGCTTTAGGTTCTGAATTTCCAGAGCAAGATGCAGAAGTAATTGAAATAGCATATAATATATATAAGCAGTTTAATATTAAGGAACTGGCAGTAAAAATCAATACTATTGGCTCATCCTCAATAAGGGAAAACTATTTAAAAATTTTAAAAAAATCCTTATCAAAATATAAATCTTACTTAAGTCCCATAAGTCAAAAACGTCTTGATTATAATGCACTAAGAATATTTGACTCAAAAAATGAAGATGATAAAAAAATAGTGGAAGATAATGCTCCATTTATTTTTGATCATATTTCCGATGAGGATTTAAACCATTTTAACCAACTGAAAAATATTCTTGATAAAGTAAACATACCGTATTTTCACGATAAAAAACTTGTTCGTGGATTAGATTATTACACAAGAACAACTTTTGAAATAACATCAAAAAATCTAGGTGCTCAAGATGCATTATGTGGAGGTGGAAGATATGATAAATTGGTAAATCAATTAGGGGGTAAAAATACTCCTGCAGTTGGTTTTGCAGCTGGTGTTGAAAGACTCTTATTGCTTATAAATAACGATACATTCGACCAATCTGATAATGTAAAAATTTTCATATCCATACTTGGAGAACAAAATATACCAGATGCTATGAAAATAGCTAGTGATCTTAGAAAGAATACCAATTTAAATATTAATATTGAGTCTAATAGAAGAAGTCTCAAATCGCAAATGCGTGAAGCTAATCGTCAAAAATGTTCTTATGTAATAATAATTGGTGAAAACGAATTACAAAATAAGATCGTTCTAATCAAAAATATGAAAAATGGTGAACAAGAAAACATTGCTATAAAAGATTTAAATACTTATTTTGATAAAAATATATGATTTAAAGTCAAAAAAATAATTGATAATAGAGGGAATAATATGAAATATATTTCATGGAATGTTAATGGAATAAGGGCATGTATAAAAAAAGGATTCTTAAATTTCATTCAAGATGAGGATCCTGATGTTATATGCATTCAAGAAACAAAAGCCTATGAATCACAAGTTGAACTTAATCTTCCAAATTATAACCATTATTGGAATAGTGCAAACAAAGCCGGCTATTCAGGAACACTAACTTTATCCAAAAAAAAACCAATCAATATTTATAACGGACTGGGTATTGAAAAACATGATCAGGAAGGTCGTGTTATAGCTTTGGAATTTGAAAATCATTATGTTGTAAATGTTTATACCCCAAATTCAAAAAGAGATTTAAGCAGATTAAATTATAGATCAAATGAGTGGAATAAAGATTTTTTATTTCATATGCAAGAACTTGAAAAAGAAAAACCAGTAATATTTTGTGGAGATTTAAACGTTGCACATACAGAAATTGATTTAGCAAATCCACAAAGTAATAAAACTACAAAATCTAAACCTGGTAATGCTGGGTTTACCAATGAAGAAAGAAAAGGTTTTGATGATATTTTAAATGCTGGTTTCATTGATTCTTTTAGACAATTTAATAATGAACCTGGTCACTATACGTGGTGGAGCTATATGTTTAATTCAAGAGCAAAAAATGTTGGCTGGAGAATTGATTATTTTTGTCTTTCACAATCATTAAAAAATAATCTGGAAGATTCATTCATCTATAGTGATGTATTAGGTTCTGATCATTGTCCAATTGGTATTAAAATTGACTTTTAAATTAAGTAATGAAAAAATAAAATATTATTTTTCTTTAAAAAGAAAAAAAAATCGATTAAATGAAAAAAAAATAGTTTTGGAAGGCGAAAGACTTGTATATCAGGTATTGCAAACCAAAAATTATATAGATACTATAATATTAAATGAAGAAGACAAATTATCTAAGACTAAAAATAAAATTTTAAAATTAGCCAAAACAAAATCAATTCCCTTATTCATCGTAGACACCAATATAATAGATAAACTTTCTAGTACAAAAAATAACCAATCAATTATAGCTATTAGCAATCTACCTTCTTATGATAAAACAAATTACAAAGACAATATATTAGCCTTAGATAGAATATCTGATCCTGGGAATTTTGGTACCTTATTAAGAAGTGCTGAATGGTTTGGTATTAATAATATTTTATTATCTGAAAACTGTGTGGATCAATATAATCCTAAAGTTATCAGAAGTGCAATGGGTTCACAGTTCAACATAAAATCAATAAAAATTGTAAAATTAGATTATGAACTTAATAAAATTAAAAAATTAAATTATTCAATCTTAGGTGCTGACAAAATTGGTGAAACTATTTCTAATATTAATTTTAATAAAAAATGGATTTTAATCATTGGAAACGAAGCAAATGGATTATCAGATGCTGTTAAACCATATATTACAGATTTAATTACAATTCCTGGTAAAGGAAATGTCGAAAGCTTGAATGCTGCAGTTGCAGGTAGCATCTTATTAAATGAATTAAGTAAATAATAAATGTGAAGGAAAAAGTATGATACTCGATAATATATTACACGCAATAGGAAAAACACCAATAGTCAAATTGAACCGTATTGGTCAATCATTAAACTGTAACCTATTTGCGAAATGTGAATTTGTTAATCCAGGGGGTTCCATTAAAGATCGTATAGGTTATAATATGATTGAAGAAGCAGAAAAATCTGGTAGAATTAAACCAGGAGATACACTAATTGAACCTACTTCTGGAAATACTGGAATAGGCATGGCATTAGCTGCAGCTGTAAAAGGTTACAAAATGATTATTACAATGCCTGAAAAGATGAGTCAAGAAAAGCAGGTCGTTTTAGAAGCATTAGGTGCGGAAATAATTCGTACTCCAACCAAAGCTGCATGGGATGATGAAGAAAGTCATATTGGAGTTGCAAAAAAGTTAAATAAAAAAATTAAAAATTCTCATATACTTGATCAATATCAGAATCCATCTAACCCAGATGCGCATTATAGATTTACAGCTGAAGAAATTATAAATTCTTTTGATGATAACTTATCAATGGTAGTTATGGGTGTAGGTACAGGAGGCACAATTACAGGTGTTAGTAAAAAATTAAAAGAAAAATATCCTAATATACAAATTATAGGTGCAGATCCTTTTGGTTCAATTTTAGGTGGGGGTAATGAAGTTTTTCCATATAAAGTTGAAGGAATTGGTTATGATTTTTTCCCGGATGTATTAGATAACAATGTTATTGATCAATATATCAAGGTAAATGATAAGGATTCATTTATTACATCAAGGAGACTTATAAAAGAAGAGGGATTATTAGTTGGTGGATCTTGTGGAACTGCCACCTGGGCAGCATTGCAATCTGCTAAAAATTTAGCAAAAGATGAAAATTGTTTGGTTATACTACCAGATTCAATACGTAATTATTTATCAAAATTTGTTGATGATAATTGGATGAAAAAGAATTCATTTGTTGATTAATCGTTTAGTCATTTATATGTCTTAATGGAAAATATCCAGTATATCTTATATATCTGCCTAGGACTCTATTCGACAATAATTTTGATATTACGTAATTCGCTATTTAATAATGATGAAAAAATTATAAATAATAAAACAATATCTGTTATTGTAGCTGTAAAAAACGGTGAAAATTCAATTAATCGACTACTAAGTCAATTACATAAACAAATTGATAATAATATTATAGAATTTTTAATCGTAGATGATAATTCCGACGATGATACCAAACGTATTATATCTAAATATTCTGATCTTGATTCTAGATTTGTTTTACTATCGTCAAACGAAGGAAAGAAAAATTTAAATCATAAAAAAAGAGCTCTTGATGCTGGAATAAGAAAAGCAAAAGGAGAAATCTTATTGTTTACTGATGCAGATTGTCAGGTACCTAATAACTGGTCTAAACTAATATCATCTAAGTATTTTCAAGATATTCACTATGTGGTTGGTTATAGCGAGGTTCCTTCATCAAATAATATAATAACCTTATTTCAAAAAATTGATTTATTTATGTTGATGAATACAGCACATTCTACAATTAATAAAAATTGGTATTGGGCTAGTTCTGGCCAAAATCAATCCTACCTAAAAAATATATTTAACAAAAATAAAGGATTTCAAGAGATTTCAAATTGTTTGCAAGGCGATGACACATTGTTTTTTCAAACTTGTAGGAAAAATATAAAAGATTTTAAAGCTACATTCGCATTTGACCCTCAAAATAAAATTTACTGTAGACAAGAAAAAACATTATATTCTTTTATTATGCAAAGAATACGGTGGGCAGGAGATGCACTCAAAACTTGGAAATTTAATAGGTATTTTTTTGGTATGTCAGTCATAACCTTTTTTACTAATCTAATTATAATTTTAAATTATTTTCTTATAATATTTAATTATATAACAATTTTTCAATTTNCAGTTCCAATTTTAATTAAATTCGTAATTGAATATTCTTNTGCCTTAAGAGGTATGAAAACACATAANGATACCTATAATATTTTACAATTTACATATTGGTTTATTTTTCAACCTTTATATGTCATTATAATAGGTATCGGAAGCTTTTTCCAAAATCAAATTTCTTGGAGAGGATCTAAATAGCTTGATTATTTTTTTAAGTTTATTTTTTTCTNTTCTTTATTTTCTTTTAATCATTTGGTTTTCTGATACATTAAATAAATCAAGCGATATTGATATTGACAGTGATAAAATAGAAGAAAAATTACCTTTTATAAGTGTTATAATTGCAGCCCACAATGAAGAAAGAAATATACCTACTTTACTAAAAAACTTAAAATTACAAACCTATAATAAAAAGTTATATGAAATTATTATAATTGATGATAGATCTAATGACAAAACATCACAAATAATAAAAGACAATTTGAATGAAAATATCAAATTAATTAAAATTGATGAGACTCCAATTGGTTGGTCAAATAAAAAATGGGCTCTTAATGAAGGAATAAAGCTCTCTAAAGGTCAAATAATTGTTCAAACAGATGCAGACTGTGTACCTAACAAAAAATGGTTAGAAACTACTGTTAAGGCTTTTTCTGAAGAAAATACTGGCTTTGTTTGTGGGCCTTCTCCACTTTATTCTAATAATAAAATTGAAAGAATCATTCAATTAGAAAATAATGCTCAAGATGCATTTTCAGCAGCAGGCATGATGAATAATCTAACTTTATCTTGTACGGGTCGTAATATGGCTTTTCTTAAGGATATTTTTATTGAAATAGACGGTTACGATGGAATAGAACATTTAAAATCAGGCGATGATGATTTACTTTTACATAAAATTAAAAAGAATACAAATCATAAACTTAAATTTTTATTAAAAGAAAATGCATCTGTATATTCATATGCTCCCAGCTCTGTTAACGATTTTATTAATCAAAGATTAAGATTTGCTTCTAAGGGTTTATTCTATTATTCCTGGAAAGCAGACTTTTCGCTTAGACTTGTATTACCTCTATTATATTTAACTAATTTTTTTATAAGTATTTGTATCATAAAATTTGCAGCTAGTTCATATCAATTATGGTTATTACCCTGGTTAATTAAATCTATAGCTGACTTTTATTTTACATATAATTATTATACGAAGTTAAAACAACAATGGAATTTATTTGATTGTATAATACTCAGTTTTATTCATCCTTTTTATGTAGTAATTTTTGGTGGTTTAGGACCATTATTAAATGTAAAATGGAAATGAAATTTAAAATATTATTTATTTTATTTATCTTTCCGCTTTGTGCGCAAAGCAAAAATTATAAATATGAAGTTTCAATTTTTGGCGTTCATTGTGCAGATATATTCATCAGTTATACTGACACAATTTATAATGATAAAAAATCAATAAAAATTGACTATCAAACTAAAACAAAATCTATTTATGAAAAATTCTTTTTTATTAAAAATGATTATACTACTATTATTGATAAATCAAATTATAATATACTAAGCTATGCAAAAAAAACATCACAGCCTAAATTAGAAAATAATATATCTACATTTTTAAGAAATGATAGTCTTTTTTATTTAAATAATAACAAGTGGTTTAATACTAATTATTTTAATATTTTTTCTTTATTACATTATCTTCAAATGAATAAATTAGAAAATCATTTCAAGCCACTTGATTTTATCGAGAGAGAAGGAAATATTTATAATATGAAAATTGATTATTATCAAGTTGAAGATAGAATTAGATATCTCTTATCATTAGATATTAATAAAGATTTATCATATGAATCTGTTTATAAAAAAACAGATATTTTTACTTGGGCAATATTTTTACCAAATGCAAAAAGAGAAATAAATATTAATAGAATTACAAATGAAATTACTAGTTGTAAATTTTCAATAGGATTAATTAATGTGACGGCTGAATTAAAATGAGAAAAATTACCAATTACATTAAAAACCATCCTAAATTCACTACCGCATGGATAGTTGTTCTGGTTAGTACTTTTTTAATGCTTTATTTTAATATAGATGCAAAAGTTATAGCTATTATATCAATACTTATGGCATGGTTTACTAATGCATTTATTGGAATTGGTACATTTATCTCACTAATNCCAGTGATAGGACCGATTATTGTGAATATTTTTTCTATACCATTTTTCTGGTTAATGAACGGGGTCGGCTATTTCTCATCTGCATATGCTATCAAAAAAGGTAAACAAAGAGAATTGCTCAAACANAGACTAATCAATATTGTTCTTTTAATTGGTATAATTATAGGATATATATTAGGTCATTTATTTCCAGTATAAAAAAAGGGATCCAAATGGATCCCTTTTTAATAGAAATTTAATTTCTAAGAATTAAAAATTCCAAGTAAGTGTAGCACTTGAAGATAAAGCATNATCATTTCTACCAGTAACATATCTAACTGGATCTTTGAATAAAGCTGTGTTATCTAATACCATATCAAGTGTGAAACTTCCATAATCGAAACCTAATCCAAAGTTCCAATTAAAATTAGATTCCATCATACCATTCTCANCAGGTGTAGAAGCACCAGTCCAAGAATAATCATCACCTACAGATCCAGAAAGTACATAAGCATGATTTAAACCAAATCTAACATGAGCCCAATCTGTTACTTCAGCTTCAACACCTAAANTTACAGCTGGAAGTGTGATTACACTACTTGATACATCTTCGGATCCTTCCATACCATCATTCATTGTGTTTGAGTGATATCCAAATCCCATCGCGAATGTTGCACTTACTCCATCACCAACA
>NZTO01000032.1 GCA_002703375.1 Fidelibacterota bacterium
AAACTGGTCCACCAAAATCAGATAAATCTGTTGATTCTATTGCAGATATGGATAACTGAGATCCTTCCCAAATACCTGAGCCTACTAAAACCTCACCATACGATGGTTCAACACAGCCTGATGCTGGATCACAAGATTCTAAAATTCCATTTGCATCGAAAACCCCAATCTCATCGCCCAAATCCAATGATGAAATCGACGGTTGAAAAATTACTAATTGAAAGTTTCCAGTTTCAACTAAATCAACATTGAAATAACTATCTATGCTAATTTCAAATTCAATAATTAATGATGTACCATTTTCGCCAGAAAAAACGAAATCAAGCAAACAGTCATCTGTTATAACACCTCCTAATTCAATCAGCGTGCCCTCTCCTGCTGGAATAACAGCTCCCGAAAATGAAAATGCTAAAACTGTAGAACTACTTGAAGAAATTGTAAATCCATTTGATGTAGCGTCTCCACCAGAAGCACTCTCAACACATCCATTATGACTGAATTGAAACCCAGCTATGTTAACTGAGCTGGTATAATTTAAATCATTACCATTAAGGCTTAAATATACATCTGGATCTGAGCAAATTGATCCATCTCCATTGCAGATTTCACAATCATCGTATTCTCCTATACAATCATCTAATTCATCACATACTAAATCATCATCTTCGTCATTCAAACAATTGCCATTACAATCATAATATTCATCTGGACCATCTCCATTGCAAATTCCGCATTCATCTTCAACAGCCTCACCACCACATATTCCTAAACAATCTTCAATATTACCATTACAATCACAATTACCACTAGGAATACCATCACCATTACAAATCCCACAATCATCATATTCACCAATGCAATCATCAATATCATCACATATATCATCATTATCAATATCATCGCAAGGTGGTGGTTCATCTCCACCTCCAAAACCCACTGTTAATGATGTACCACCTTCACCAGAAAAAACAAAATTACTCAAACAATCATCAGTTATTGTTCCTCCTAATTCAACAAGCGTACCTTCACCCGCTGGAATGACAGCTCCCGAAAACGAAAATGCTAAAACTGCTGTACCACTTGCTGAAACAGTAAACCCATTTGATGTAGCATCTCCACCAGAAGCACTCTCAACACATCCATTATGGCTAAACTGAAAACCAGCTATATTTTCCATACTTAAATAATTTAAACTTCCACCATCTAATTCTAAACATACTTGAGATATACAAGCAGGCTGTTCATTATCTCCAAATTGAACATTTAATGATGTACCATTTTCGCCAGAAAAAACAAAATCAAACAAACAGTCATCTGTTATAACACCTCCTAATTCAACCAGCGTACCCTCTCCTGCTGGAATAACAGCTCCAGAAAACGAAAATGCTAAAACTGTAGAACCACTTGAAGAAATTGTAAATCCATTTGATGTAGCGTCTCCACCAGATGCACTTTCGACACACCCATTATGACTGAATTGAAACCCAGCTATGTTAACTGAGCTAATATAATTTAGGCTACCATTATCCAAACTTAATATTACATCTTGTGAAAATACATTCGTTATGAATGCCAAAATGAATATCATTTTAATAATTTTATTTTTATAACTGAGCATTTTTTATCCTATGTGAATAGTATTAATAAATATAAAAAAAAATATACTATTTTTATTAGTATTTTTAACAACTTCTTTAATGATTACAAATAAATTTAACATTTTAAATATCTGTTATTAGTCTGTATAAATTTGTGTCCTATATCAAATATTAGTAAAAACACTATTTTTTTACAAAATATCACTTATGATTAATAAAATATCTTCAATATTAATATTATTATCATTGTTGGAGTCAGATATACTTATTTGTGCATAACCCAACTGTAAATTTCCTGTAATATAATCAACAATGACTAAAACATCTAAAACATCAATGAAATTATCGCCATTAAGATCACCAATAATCGTTGAATTGTTTTCAATTATAAAATCATTAAATTTTACTTTTAGAGTTTCGTAATTTTGATTTGTCAACATAATATTTTCTACATCGAAGTAAAATTCATTTTCTAATATATTTTCATCTGTTTGAAATGAAGTATTTAATAAATAACCTATAACTTTAGATTCAATGGGTTGATTATTATCAAAGTATATAAATCTTGCTGATGTATCGTTTAATGCAATCCAATTACCAAAATAATTTTTTGCAATATTACCCTTAAAAGTTTCAATTATATTTATATTACCTTGAAAAAACAAATCAAATTGAAAACCGGTAATATTTTGAAAATTATTTGTATAGTACAATATATCTAGGTTGTGGTTATGTGTTATTTTTTTTGGAAGGATACTTAGATCAGGAAAGGTAATTAAAATATCAGTCGGGATACTTATTGGAATAATATTTTCATTATCTATACTTGCTAATAGTATATCACAATAATCTATGGATGTTTCCTGTTCATAGCTATTTAATGACTTAATCTGAATATCAAATATTTTACCGGTAATGGTATTAATAGGATCAAAGCCAAAACAAAAAATTTCCACATTGTTATTTGAACTATTATTTATGTAAGAAAAAAACCAATTTTCAGGTATATTTTCTGTTGATAAAATATTTTCAATATCTAGTATATCAGAGTTATAATTGAGACATAATTGTATTGCAGTAATATTATGATTTGTATTCAAATGAATTTCCACAGTACCTGATGAATCTGGTTCAATCAAATTTGGTGCTTTCATATGAATGATTGGACTATTGTACAAAATGTCAATTTCACCATTTATAAATGAACCTTGAAAAGATTCTCCTGATTCATACGTTATGATGCTTTCTAATCCTCTTAAAGAAATTTTATTAGAAGCAGATGGATATAATGCTGCTTTTAAAAAACCCATATTGTTATAACCACTTTCAAGAACGCCACTATTTACCGCTCCATTAATTTCGACTATACCAAATGGAAATTGACTAATTTCCCACTCAAAATTATTACTAGAATCATTTTCAACAATGATAAAATCTAAATATTCAGGATCTGATTGAATCGAAAACGATAAACCTACAATATCATCAACAAAATTAGAATTTATAGGAATATACAATGTGTCTCCTGGATAACCCGAAACATCTTCAATTATAATTTGATTATAAATTGATGAAACAGAATTAATTAAAACATGTAAATAACTAGATAATTCTTGAATACTATATAGATTGAAACCTGCAATTGAAACTAACCCCATTGAATATTTTTTTTGTATCATTGAAAACGAACTTGTTTCAGAAAATATGGATATGGGCTCTGCTGTTCCAATCCAACTAAGTTCAGAGATCATTTCACTTTCATTAAAATTCCAAGCTCTATTATCTTCAAGATTCATGATTGATTCAGATAAACTATTTCTAACTTTAATAAATCCGAAAAAATTATTCATATTATCGTCATTTTCAATACTACTAGAAAATACTAAGAAAATATTATTATCATTTACCTTGTTTTCTAAAGTATTTACAATACTACTATCTAAAAATGATTCAATTTGAAATAATACTATTGAATCATTTAATTGCATTATACTATCAACTAAAACTTGGTTACTATAGTCATCCCAAATACGATGCTGCATATTATTAATATTCAAGCTGAAGGAAATATAATCTAAATCATTATAGTTTGAATCTCCAATGACAATAATATTTTGACAAAATAATAATATTGGAGTTAAAAATATTAGAAATAGTTTTTTCATATTATATTAAAAACGGGACCTAAAATTGTCCCGTTTTATACTAAATTATTCTTATTGTTCTCATTGGTTTTTCTGTGTTTGTACTACTTCATCAATGATTCCGTATTCAAGCGCAGCCTCAGTATCCATAAAGAAATCTCTATTTGTATCATTTTCAATAGTTTCAACAGACTTACCAGTATTATTAGCTAGAATTTTATTTAATTTTGATCTTAAAAATAAAATTTCTTTTGTATGAATTTCAATATCTGTTGCTTGACCCTGAACACCTCCCAATGGTTGATGAATCATTACTCGTGAATTTTCTAAAGCTGATCTTTTTCCTTTAGCTCCTGCGCTTAATAAAACAGCAGCCATACTTGCGGCTTGCCCCATACATATAGTTGCAACATCAGGCTTGATATAATTCATCGTATCCAAAATACCAAAACCTGATGTAATAACTCCACCTGGACTATTAATATACATATAGATGTCTTTTTTCGCATTTTCCGCCTCTAAGAAAAGTAACTGTGCAATGATCAAACTTGAAACATTATCATCAATTGGAGTACCAAGAAAAATAATTCTTTCTTTCAAAAGTCTGGAGTATATATCAAATGCTCTTTCACCTGCTCCAGTTTGCTCAATAACTACTGGAACCATGTAATTTTTTGGATTATCCATTTTTTTCTCTTTCCTTTTTAATTTGATCTGTAGTTTTAATTGTTTCTTTAATATTGGCAAATTCTTTCAAATGATTAAAAAGTTTTTCATTAAATAAATCATCTTCAATTTTACTTCTATTTTCCGGTTTTGAATAAAATTCTTTTACCTGTTTGACATCTAACTTACTATTTGAGGCTGCTTGATTAATTTTTTTATCAATATCTTCATTTGAAACTTTTATATTATTTTCTTTAATTAATTTTTCTTTTATAAGATACCAGGATATATTCCAATCAGCTATATCTTTATAAGCTTTTTCAATTTCTTCTCTATTAATCGGTTTGTTTTCTTTATTTTTTTGTTTTAAATCTTCAATTACATTATCTAAATAATTTTTTCTCATTGAAATTGGAATTTCAATTTTAGTTTTATCAACAAAATATCTAGATATATTTTGATCAATCTGATTATTAAATTCTCTATCTAAAGATTCTTGGATTGAATCTTTGAGTTTATTTTTAAGTTCATCTAATGTTTTAGTTTCTGGGTTAGCTAAAGATGCCAACTTATCATCTAGTTCTGGTAATATTTGTTCATCAACTCTATTTACTTTAATTTCATATTTAACGTTTTTATTATTACCATAATCAACATTGACTTTTACAGACTCATTTGCTTTGACACCTTCAAGTGGTAATACCCCTGGCCCGCTAAAAACACCCTCTCCATAACAGATATACTGTTTTTCATATTTTTTACCTATAATTGGTATATCTGATTCGTCTAATTCTTGAAAATCTCCTTGAATATAATGGCCAATTTTTGCGCCATCATCAACAGGTTTTACATTTCCGTGTTGTTTTTGAACAGAAAGCAAAGCTTCCTTCAAATCATTTTCTGTTTGATTTACACGAACAGCATTTATTTTGTATTTCTTTTTGTAGTCCGGTATTTTAAAATCAGGTGTGACTTCAAAAACTGCCTTAAATTTTAAACTGTTACCTTCTTTAAACTCTAAATTTTTTATTTCTGCTTTATTAATTGGAATTAACTTTAATTCTTGGAGTGAAATTTGATAAAATTTATTAATTGATTTTTCTGTAAAATCTGCTTCAATTGCAGGACCATAATTTTTTTTCACTATTGCATCAGGAACTTTACCTTTTCTAAAACCTGGCATACTATACCCTTTTTTAAAATCAAAAAAACACTTTTTAAAATCATCTTTTAAATTTTCCCAAGGGACATTAACTGAAACTTCCCTTGTAAATGTATTTATATTTTTAATTTTTGAATTCATAGCTATTATTTTCCAATTATTTGTTATCTAAACTTACACCAATTCACGCTTTTTAAAACAAGCAAATCTGATCAAAAAAAAAGCCCCAACTAATTTGGGGCTTTTTAAAAATGCACATAGGACTTATTTTATATTTACTCTTTTACCAAAAAGCATTATCGATGATTGTCCTACACATTCTCCATCGATACATTCTTCTCCAAGATCGTATTGACCATTACCATTTTCATCGTTAAATGATTCCCCTTCGTCATATTGGCCATTACTGTTTTCATCATTGTACGATTCTGAAAACATACAATCATCATCGGATTCACATTCATCATCATCAGATTCAATACAAATTCCATCATGATTAGGATCATAAGTTAATACCATACGTTGACAGTAAGCTTCTTCCCAATAGCCACACAAATTATCACATTCTTCCATAGTAGTAACAGCATCGCATTCTTCACTACTTACTGAATCAGAACCATCATCGTTACATCCATCACAATCATAACAACCAGCTGAATCTGAAAACTCAATTGTCATTTCACAACCTTCATATGAACCATATATCATTTCAACATCCCAATCGCCCCCTATTGAATCACAATCAGCTTCTGTTAAAATATCATCAAACTCGTTCCCATCTTGATCTTCACATTCAGTTTCATAAATAGTAATATTTGTTCCAGTTGAATCAATACTGTAGGTACCTAAACCGCAATCAGGATTTGTAAATGAACCATCATCACTTAGTATTATAAAAGGAGTTCTTCCATCTTCAGTTTCTAATATATCCAAGTATGACATCCAACCCCACCACATTCCTCCAGCATTTTCACATTCTGATTGATCTGACGCATCAATGATTTCGTAAGTATATAAATTCATACAAACAGCCTCGCAAGCATTTTCATCTGTTACTGATTCATCTGATGGACAAATCCCCGTTATACCTACACCATCACAACTCTCACCTTCAAACATTACAAAATCCGTAAATTGAAAAGTTCCGTTTAACAAGTTATTATCAGATTCACATTCATCACCTCCAGCTTCGTAATAAATGCATTCACCATCACTACATTCCTCACCATCTTCACAATCATCATCAGATTCACATCCACTACTTCCATCATCACATGGATCTTCACCTGTACATGTTCCATCGTGATCTGGGGCATATGTTAATGTATATTGATAACACCCTGAATCTTCCCAGTCATAACCAGCATCATAGCAATCGTATTCATTAACATACTCGTCATTATCACATCCACCTTCATCAATACCATTTATTACCACAGAACCATCTAATGTATTTAAAAATCCATTTAATATTTCAGAATCCCAATTACCCCCAATAGAATCACAAGCAGCTTGAGTAGTAATATTTTCAATATCATTACCATCTTGATCTTCGCATTCTGATTCATCGATTTGTACAGCAAATGTTGAATCTATTGTATAAGAATGAGTATCACAATCAGGATTTATAAATGAACCGTCATTTCCAAAAATTAAATAAGGTGCACAAGTAGGATCTCCATCTGTAAATAAATCAATTAATGGGATCATAGACCCTCCCAAAGAATCACATACTGATTCTGAAATTTCTCCAATATCTCCATCACCTACATTACAGACAGAGGTTATAGCTGTTCCTGAGCATTCTGTGTTCTCATAAATTATTACACCAGTGAATTGAAATGAACCCTCAAGCATACCATCTTCAGATAATGGAATATCATCAATTCCATCTATGATGTTATCTAATTCATCAGTTTCATCACAACCAATAACAAATAACATACAAATTAATATTAATTTTAAATTTTTCAATTGATATCTCCTCATTATTAATTAATTGAACCTATTAATATACTATTATTAAACAATAAAAAAAGCCCCAAAACTTGGGGCCTTTTTATTAACGTTTATTAATTTACTAATTTTAATTATCTAATGGATTCTCCGATATAAAGTTTACCGATGGGTTAACTGTTACAAGCACCTCCATTGATGTATAATCTGCATGTCCTGTATGCATAATTGACATTTGAAAGGTTGTAGAACCTGATACTAAACCTGTTAATTCAAATTCATAATGATCCTCACCATCGTGTTCGCCATCTTCATGACCAACTTCTTCACACATATTGTCATCAGCNTGCCATTCNCATTCATCTGAAGCATCGCAATCTGCTTGAGTTGTCANGTCATCGCAATGAGCTTCACCATGATCATGATCGTGATCCTCTAATTCAATAGAAATTATACTTGGATCTGTAATCTCAAATTCTAGACCGTAACATTCTGAGGTGTAGCCTCCTTCTATTTCAGCCTCATTCTCATCAAGAAAATGTACAGCTATATCTTTCATTTCATCAACATTGAGTGTAACATCACCTGTTACAGCGCCTTGAAATTGTCTATAAATTTCAACACCATTGTATTCAAGCACAAAACCATCAACATCAGCGTGATCTTCCTCTGGACAATCTCCATGATCATGAGCATCTTCACAGGCACTTTCATCACCGTGTTCGTGCCACTCACATTCATCTGATGCTTCACATTCTGTTTGTGTAGTTATATCTTCGCAATGTTCGTGATCGTGATCGTGATCTGCATCTTCACAAGCGTTATCATCAGCGTGCCACTCACACTCTGAATGCATGCCGCAATCTGCTTCTGTTGTAAAGTCTTCACAATGTTCGTGAGTATCATCATCGCTTGGATGTGATGAAGCACATTCTGAAGTCACATCTTCAGCTGTATGGGCTGTAAATTCTTCAGTACACATAACCTCTGTTGAATCAGTAGCAGTTTCACAGCCAGCTGCACACCATTCTAATAGACCATTCAATGCTGTTTCGCAATCTGCTGCTGTAGCTGTTCCTGCTAATGCATTGGTTAAATATTCACTGTACGCAAGCGCATTTGTTGTACATGTATCAGCTGCTGCTACATCATCATCATCATCACAACCAACAAAAACTAAACAAAAACTTGCTAATATTAATTTTATGTTTTTCAATTGATTTTCCTCTCTATTTACTACTATTTACCTTTAAGACGTTCTTTTAAGTAACTTTTAAAATTAATTTGATTTTAAAAGAGATATTTAAATTTATTAAGATTATAAATTTAAATGCAACTTAATTGCAATAATTATTAATATAAAAAAAAGCCCCATATTAAATGGAGCTTTTAAAATTAAACTTTAATTTAGTTAAATTTTTAACTTCCAGTAGCTGCTGTCCATACAGTTGCTGAACAAGATGCATCATACCAAACACCATCTGCAGCATCAGCTGCTGATCCGTTTGCCTCACAATCTTCTTGTGTTGTATATGTATCATATTCTAATTCATCATCTTCGTCAGTACAATATGCTGCACTACCAGCAGAAGATGTTACTGTACCATCTGAGTTAACAGTAAAAGTTACACCATCACTTGAACAAGAAGTTGCACTTGAGCAAGTATATGTAAGAGTTTCTTCAGGATATTCTGAAGTTGTGAATGTACCATCTGCATTAAAAGTTACAGACATGTCTCCAAGCATATCAGAATATGACATCCAAGAAGCTCCTGCTTCAGTGCAAGCAGCTTCATCAGCTGAAACGCCATCCATACACATACCTGTCATTCCATCTCCTGAACAATCTTCGGTCATATACATTGTCATAGAAGTAGCGTTAAATGTTCCACTTAGTGTATAAGATGTTGATGATGCTGGATCATCATCATCTGAACAACCTACTAGTACTAAACAAAAACTTGCTAATATTAATTTTACGTTTTTCAATTGATTTACCTCTCTTTTTTTGTTATGTTAAAATTAAATTTTACTTAAACGAACGTGATGCAATTTAAAAAATTTATTTACTTATATTCAAAAAAAAAATCTTTTATAATTGTTACAATTTGATATAGAGTTGAACAACTAATAAATATTAAGTTAAAAGTGTATCATAAATTATAAACAAACAAATTGAATGAATCATTTTTCCAAAATAATATATTTGACAATTTTCTTAAATCTACTTTTATCAAATCAGAATGGATTTTTAAAAGATCAATTTCTATTTTGTTTAAGTTCTAATGTAAATCTCATAAATATCAATGAAGATGATACTTTTAAAACTGGCATTCCTGAATTGGATTCTTGGTTAAAATACAATAATGTATTGAAAATAGAACAATGGCTTCCAATTGCAAGAGAAAATGATCATTCTGGTTCAGTTTATTTAAATCGTATATACAAAGCTAAATTAAATAACAGCAAAGATGTAAAAAAATTAGTTAATGAAATACAAGAATTACCTTTTATTCATTCAGCCGAACTTATGTATCCAAGAATACCATTTTATACTCCTAACGATCCCCAATATAATAGTCAATGGTTTTTAGATCAAGTAAATGCAAATCAAGGTTGGGATTTTTGGAATATTCAACAAGGAGAACTACCTGGTAATACAAATATTATTTTAGCTTCAGTTGATACAGGAGTAGATTGGGACCATCCAGATTTGATAGGTAATATTTGGCAAAATTTAGGAGAAGATGCAGATGGAGACGGACATACTATTGAATATATTAATGGACAATGGGTGTTAGATCCTGGAGATCTAAATCAAATTGATGATGACAATCACGATAATGACCCTGCAACCTTAATTGATGACTTAATTGGTTGGGACTGTTCTGGCTATAATGGTGATCAAGACAATGATCCTAGACCAGGTAGTGGCGGTGGATGGTCACACGGAACCCACGTTGCTGGTTTGTTAAATTCTTCAACTGATAATAATTTAGGTATTTCATCTGTTGCATTTAATAGCAATGTTATGAGCGTAAAAGTGTCCAGAGAAAGTCAACAAGGACAAATTTTCATTACAGAGGGGTATTTAGGGATTTTATATGCTGCTCAAGCAGGCCACGGTGCAGGTAGTTTTGCCATTATTAATAATAGCTGGGGGGGAATTGGCTATAATGCTTATGAACAGGATGTTATAAATGTGTGCCATAATCAATATAAAGCAATTGTTTTAGCAGCAGCTGGGAATGGCGATGGCGGTGAATTATATGGAACTCATTATCCATCGAGTTATGATAACGTTATATCAGTAACTGCACTAGGTAGTAACGATAATTGGAATCATTGGGCCAATTATCATGAAACAGTTGATATTTCAGCACCTGGAGAAAATATTCGCTCAACAGTAATTAATAATTACTCAACTTGGAGTGGAACATCAATGGCTACTCCTA
>NZTO01000033.1 GCA_002703375.1 Fidelibacterota bacterium
GTATCGTATACAGGAACATCGCAAGACGGCCTCTTCTCAATTTCTATTTTGTTTAAGTTCTAATGTAAATCTCATAAATATCAATGAAGATGATACTTTTAAAACTGGCATTCCTGAATTGGATTCTTGGTTAAAATACAATAATGTATTGAAAATAGAACAATGGCTTCCAATTGCAAGAGAAAATGATCATTCTGGTTCAGTTTATTTAAATCGCATATACAAAGCTAAATTAAATAATAGCAAAGATGTAAAAAAATTAGTAAATGAAATACAAGAATTACCGTTTATTCATTCAGCCGAACTTATGTATCCAAGAATACCATTTTATACTCCTAACGATCCCCAATATAATAGTCAATGGTTTTTAGATCAAGTGAATGCAAATCAAGGTTGGGATTTTTGGAATATTCAACAAGGAGAATTACCTGGTGATCCAAATATTATTTTAGCTTCAGTTGATACAGGAGTAGATTGGGACCATCCAGATTTGATAGGTAATATTTGGCAAAATTTAGGAGAAGATGCAGATGGAGACGGACATACTATTGAATATATTAATGGACAATGGGTGTTAGATCCTGGAGATCTAAATCAAATTGATGATGACAATCACGATAATGACCCTGCAACCTTAATTGATGACTTAATTGGTTGGGACTGTTCTGGCTATAATGGTGATCAAGACAATGATCCTAGACCAGGTAGTGGCGGTGGATGGTCACACGGAACCCACGTTGCTGGTTTGTTAAATTCTTCAACTGATAATAATTTAGGTATTTCATCTGTTGCATTTAATAGCAATGTTATGAGCGTAAAAGTGTCCAGAGAAAGTCAACAAGGACAAATTTTCATTACAGAGGGGTATTTAGGGATTTTATATGCTGCTCAAGCAGGCCACGGTGCAGGTAGTTTTGCCATTATTAATAATAGCTGGGGGGGAATTGGCTATAATGCTTATGAACAGGATGTTATAAATGTATGCCATAATCAATATAAAGCAATTGTTTTAGCAGCAGCTGGGAATGGCGATGGCGGTGAATTATATGGAACTCATTATCCATCGAGTTATGATAACGTTATATCAGTAACTGCACTAGGTAGTAACGATAATTGGAATCATTGGGCCAATTATCATGAAACAGTTGATATTTCAGCACCTGGAGAAAATATTCGCTCAACAGTAATTAATAATTATTCAACTTGGAGTGGAACATCAATGGCTACTCCTATAGTTGCTAGCTGTATTGGTTTATTGCAAGCTTTTAGACCAGAATGGAGTTCAGAACAGTTAGGAACAATGATCATTGAAACTGCTAATCCAATAATATATAGTATCAATTCTGAAACATATCTTGAAGGTACTCTTGGTTCAGGAAGAGTGGATGTTTTACAAGCTCTTGTAACTGAATTATACCCTAAACTTGAATTAATGGGATATGATCTTGAAATTATTAACAACAACGATGGTACAATCAGTCCTGGTGATGAACTACATTTATTTTTGGTTATATACAATGAAGACGGTTGGGGAAATGCAAATAACATTTCTGTAAACATGAACTCAATATCTGATAATATAAACATTATAAATGGTGTATCAAATTTTCCTAATATTAATTCAGATGAAGCAGCTATAAATGAATCTATACCTTTTATCCTAAATCTTGATTCAGATTTTGAACAAGATTCACTGATATTAAATTTTAATATTCAATCCAACGAAAATGATAACCTTTTTTATGAAAATGATATATCACTTTCCTTTCCAGTTTATTATGATTCTATTTTTGGTGATTTAAACAATGATAATAATGTTAACATTCTTGATGTGATGATTGTCATTAATCTAATTCTAGATAATATAAATCCAAATGATTCAGATATTAATGCTGATTTAAATGATGATAATACTTTTGATATATTAGATATAGTTGTTTTACTAAATTTAATTATTGAATGATTGACATTAATTAATACTAAAATCTTCCTTAAATAATACTATTTAATTTTTCATTAAATTTAATTAATTATACAAACCAATATATTGTTGAAATAACAATTAATTATTATAAATTTAATTAATGAAAGCAATATACAAAATTAAAGGTATGTCTTGTAGTAGTTGTGTACTAAAGATTGAATCAATTCTTAAAGATATATCGGGTGTAAGTCACGTTTCTGTTAATTTAGCATTAGAAAATGTTGCAATTGAATACGATGATTCTATCTCTCCAACTTTATTTAAATCTATATTAAAAAAATCAGGATTTGAACTCATTATAGATGCTGAACAAAAAAAATCAATAGTATCTGATTCAGAACAATCATTAAAGTTTAAGTTAATTCTAACATTATTCTTTGGCTTACCACTATTTATTTTTTCTATGTATGAAATGATGAATGAAATAAAAATTTCTAATTTTTCTCTAATATTTCAATTTATTTTTACAACAATTATTATGATAATTGGAAGAGAATTTCATATAATTGGATTTAATGCTATTTTGAGACTCAAGCCAGATATGAATTCGTTAATTTTCATTGGTACTAGTGCAGCTTATTTTTATTCAATTATATCTTCAATTAATTTATATTATAATTTTAAAATAAATGGATTTGATCACCTTTATTTTGAAAGTGCTGGAATTATAATAGTATTTATCACAATCGGAAGATTCTTAGAACACAAAGCCAAATTTAATACGAAAAAATCTCTCATAAATTTATTGAAAAAAGCCCCTATAACTGGCTTTATAGAAAAAGATGGAGATTGGATCGAAACTAATATAAAAGATATAAAAATTGGTACATGGGTATTAGTCAAACCTGGAGGACAAGTACCTGTTGATGGTATTATAATGGAGGGACATTCTTTCGTTGATGAATCTGCTATAACTGGAGAATCTAATCCTATCGAAAAGAAAACTGGTGATAAAGTTCTGAGTGCATCAATAAATGGGAATGGGAGATTAATTGTTCAGGCTGAAACACTTGGTAAAGACACTCTTTTTTCAAGAATAATTCAATTAGTAGAACAAACACAGGCTACTAAAGCACCTATTCAAAATATTGTAGATAAAATATCATATGTATTTGTTCCAACAGTATGTTTACTAGGTACCATTAGTTCAATTTTTTGGTTCTGGTATAGTTCTGATTTAAGTTTTAGTCTAAATATATTAATATCTGTTTTAATAATAGCCTGTCCTTGCGCTCTAGGTCTTGCCACACCTACAGCAATTCTAGTAGGTACAGGATTAGCAGCTGAAAAAGGAATTCATTTTAAATCAGCTAAAATTTTACAAATTATGCATAAAATTGATACTGTTGTTTTAGACAAAACAGGAACATTGACAAAAGGCAACATGTATGTCTCTGATATCTATACAAAAAGAACTGAAGACGATTTTTTAGAAATTTTATTTTCAGTGGAAAATAACACTGACCATCCATATGCAAAAGCAATAACGAATTACTCAAAAGATAAAAAAATAAATCGTTTAAAGTGTTCTGATATAGAAACAATCCCAGGACAAGGTATTTTAGGCACAATTGAGGGAAACAATATTTTCATTGGGAAAATTGAGTATATAATTGATAGAAAAATAGAAATTCCTGATAATGCAATCAAAAAAGATACTAATTTAAGAAGACAAGGGAAATCAATCATGCACTGTTCTTCAGATAAAAATTGGATAGGACTTGTAGCATTAGAAGATGAAATTAAACCTGAAAGTGAACAAACAGTTTATAACTTGATGAAATCAGGTCTTGAAGTATGGATGTTAAGTGGTGATAACGAAATAACAACAAAACATACAGCCAATCTATTAGGAATAAAAAATGTTGTATATGATATTTTACCAAAAGGGAAATCTGATTTAATTAAAAAACTACAATCAGAAGGCAAAATAGTTGCAATGATTGGAGATGGTATTAATGATGCTCCTGCAATAGCACAATCAGATATAGGAATATCAATCGGTTCTGGCACAGACGTAGCAATAGAAACCTCTGATGTTGTACTAATCAATCAAAAAATAACAAGTATTTTAGAGGCTCTGCATTTAAGTAAAAAAATTATAAAAAAAATTAATCAAAATCTTTTTTGGGCTTTTATATATAATATTGTCAGCATTCCTGTTGCTATGGGAATTTTATTTTTATATAATGGCTTTCTATTAAATCCTATGATTGCTGGAATTACAATGACTCTATCATCTCTGAGCATAGTATGTAATACTTTACTACTTAAAAAATAATTATTACTTCCTATTTTCCTCAAATTTTTTCATTACATCAAAAAATTCTAATTTGGAGTTGCAATTAAAAAAATTAGAATTTTTTATGTTTTCTTCAATAGTAATATTTTTTTTATAACCATAATGATGTCCAGGATAAATCATGGTATGTTTTGGAAGCTTTAAAATGATTTGATAAACACTATGATACAAATCATCAATATTACTTCGTGAACTAACTGTCCTACCAGTTCTACCGACGAATATTGTATCCCCTGTTAAAATTGCGTCACTTTTTTGATTCCAAAAGCATATACTATCATCATAATGACCTGGCGTATACAAAGTTGTTATTAATTCTTGGCCAATACTTACAATATCATTGTGAGATAAATTACTAATTTTTACTTTTAGGTTTAATTTTAAATCATAACCATATAAACTTATTTTGGGATATAATTCTATCCAATCATTTAAATAAAATATATGATCATTATGTGTGTGAGTTATTAAAATTTTATTTAAAATCAAATTATTTTTATCAATGAAATCTTCTATTGCATCAATCTTAACTGAAGGGTCTACTACAGCTGCAAATCTTGTATTTTTACACCAAATCAAATAACAAAAATTTTTATCATATCCGCCTAAAAAAGATTTAATTTTCATTGTAACTTATATATAAATAAACAAATTTGATCATTTTAATAATTTCTAAAAATTTAACTAATGGGTTTTTATTGTCCTTAATTTCTTTATGCTCATATAAGTAAGAAATAAATACTTCAACATCTTTAATATTTTTTTGATAAATCTAATGATTCAGTATAAGGTATCATATTATCATTAGCACCATGAAATATAAAAACTTTAGAGTTTACATTATATTTATTTTTACTCGATGAAAGATTATTTAACAATTTTTTATTAATTTCAATCATCAAACTAACATAGCTTAATATCTCGTCATCTATAATACAATTTAAAATTTTATTAGTTACTTTTTTCTCGTCATCAGGTAATTTATCTAAATGTATTTTAACTTGTTCAGTATCATCTTGGATTTGATATTCTAGTACTTTGTTTATTTTTTTTACATTTAAATTAGTATTTATTGAACCAAAATAATTATAGAACATTACAACTAATCCCCAAGGATGGGGCGAAATTTTTATTTCTTTTCCGTCAATTTTAATCATACCAGATGACAGAAAATCAAGTGCTGATTTAAAATTATTATATGTCCCGTACGTAAAAATTGATTTTGGTTGATGAGATATAAAACTTTNATTNTCAAATATCTTTAAAGNCATAACTCCACCAAAACTAATCCCAATTAAACCTATNTTGCTTGNTNTNATATGCTTTTCATTTATTATCCAATTATAAAAAAAAGAGAAATCTTTTATAACTTCNTCATTTATAATTAGTTTTTTAAGAAGCGGTATTCTTGGAATAAATACTTTGTAGCCTATTTTNGANAGGACAGTTCCAAGCATTATTAATCCNGGATGCGACTCTGCAGTTGGAGATGCTCCTGGGAAAATTATAAAATTTAGCTTGCGAGGTTTAGAAGGAGTAAAAGTTTTATAAACAACTTTATTTTTGTGGCGATCCAAATAGTATCTATCAAATATTTTTATTTTGTATTTATTATCTTTTTTATAAGATAATAATGAAAAAACTAATTTTATTGATAAAAAAAAAGAGTTCATAAGATATTTATTAATTAAAAAATGCTCAGATAAATCTGAGCATTTTTGTAGCCCGTAGGGGAATCGAACCCCTGTTGCAGAGATGAAAACCCTGAGTCCTAACCACTAGACGAACGGGCCAAATAATAATTCATTTTTAAGTTAAAATTTATTTAAAAAGAAATTTTCTAAACAATAATTATTATTTATTAAATTTTACTTACTCAAATTTATAAACATTTAATGAAAAAAAAATTACATTATTTTATTTTTATTTTTATTTTAAACGGATGTGTTGAACATTTTTTCTACATCGACATTAAACCAGATNCTGATATTAATATAAATTATAAAAAAAACTATATAGAGAAAAATACACTTCTTCCCNCNATAAATCCTACTTACACTAATAAATTTTTATTGAATGTACTAAAATTGAATNATCATTATGAAAAATTACTTACGCAGCCTATCGTTATAAAGAACNAAAATTATTNTTTTTTTCAGATNAAAAGTCTAGAAATCANATTCAAAAAAAGNAATATAACCAATCAATATCCAATACTATTAAATTTAATCAATAAAAAAGAAATATCAACTGATGGTATAAGTANAGAAACNATTAAATTTATATTCAACCAAACAATTGAAGATTGTAATTTCGGATTCAATATTTTTCCAATAGTAAAAAGCGATGTTGAAAATTGGTATAAATCTTTTGCTAATAAATCAGATTCAGTGATTTTTAAAAACTATGATATTTTTATAAAGCAAGGTAAAGAAATTATAAATACTCATTTATCAAATTCAAGTTTAGATATTAAATTAGATTCAATACTTAATTTTTATATATCTGATGCAGCATTAACTATTAATTTTATGAAAGACAATTTTAATTTTGAAATCAATTGGGATGAAAAAATATTTTATAGTAATGCGGATTCTTCAATAAATGATAAATTTTTATGGAACTTTTCATTTTTTGATTTTAACGAAAAAGATTTACAAATCAATATCAAATCTTTACAAATTAACCATAAAAAATTATTATTTTTACTTTTAATGATAATTTTTATTTTTATTTATAAAAAAAATATATTTTTTCGTTAAATATATTTTTATATTGTAACATCAGTAACTATGGTGAATTAAAGTATATTTTATGATAAAAAAAATATTTAGGTTAGTACTTTTTATAAATATTCTGTTTCCTAATGAAATTTCTATACCAATTTTAGAAATTGAAGGCGAATATGAAAAAAGATACTCTTCTGCATTAAAATCCATACTTGGACCTGAAAGTTTTCGTGTTGAAATCAATGCTATTGTAAATAAACCAAAAAATAAAAATATATCAAAAAACTTACCAATTGATTTTCTACCCGGTCTTGGTATCCAATCAAATGCAATTCCAAATCAGGCCCCAAAAAAGAATGATAATCCAAATGATTTAATTGAATCAATAGATGTAATTTTAACTTTTGAAAATTCTTTATCTGATTCTTTAATTGATATTGCAACTCAAACAATAAAAAACCATATTTTACATAAAAAGATAAAGAATAATATCATAATTAATAAAACTAATTTATATAAATCGCCAGAAATTCAATCTGTTGATGTTGTTTATCCCGTCAATACATTTGATTCTGAAAATCAATCAAAATCCTTCTTCAAAAACAATACATTAATTAGTAGTATTTTAATTGGTTTGATAATTGTATTTTGTGTTCTTGTAATAATATTCTTTATTAATAAATTATACAAAAAATTTATAACATTTTCCCAATCACAATTAGAAGGACAGGATGCAGTTAGACTTGCTCTTGAAGAAGGTTTATCAAAATCCGATTTACTCCAAGATGATACATCCTTTGAAAATAAAAATAACAATGTTACTGAAACTATTGAATCTGCTCCTCCTAGTCAGCCTAATGAAACAAATATAAAAAATTCAAATCAGTCAAATTTAACAGATTCAAACTTGGAATCAACTTTTAGGGAAGTTGGAGCTGAAATTATTGATGCAATTAGTAATATAGCAGAACCAGTTACATCTTCAGTCAAAGAAGCTATTTCAGATTCAACAGCCTTGGAGCTAAAGCAACAAAACCCATTTGAATTTATTCAATTTTTAGATGAAGATTTAAACAGAAAAATTTTTGCTGATGAAAATGAGGCAAGTTCTGCCATTGTACTATCCCATATTGATCCAAAAATAGCCTCAGATATTATGCTTAGTCTTGATGTTGATACCAGATTAAAAATATCGCAACATATGGCAACGATGGAAGGTACATCTAAGGAAATACTAAACACCATAAAAGTAAAATTTCGGAATAAAGTAAAAGAATTATTAAAACCTGATTTCACTCCAATTAATGGTGCAAGCGTTTTATCTAAAATTTTAAATGAAATGAATCAAGATGAATCAGAAAATATATTATTTTCAATATCACAAACGAATAAAACTATATCAACAAATATCAGAAAAAAAATTGGTTACTTTAATGATATATTAACTTTAAATAATGATCAAATTGATCAATTAATTAATAATGTTGATGTAAATACTTTAGCAAATTCTTTAGTTGATTGCGACGAGTCGATTCAAAATAAAATATTTGACACATTATCTAATTCAGGTCAATTTGCACTTAAAAGACGAATTGAACTACTCGAATCAGTTGATTCAAAAACCATACAAAATGCTCGTAAAAAAATTGGCGATAATATTATTGATATTATAGATAATGATGCATAATACTAACTTTTTAAATTTTTTCTTAATTTCTATTCTTTTTTTACTTTGTAATGGATGTGCTAAAATTACAGAACAAGCAAGGCTTGATAGATTTGAAGAGAAACTTGTAGTAAATGAACTTGAGGTTGAAAAAAAATTAAATGAAGACCTAGCATCTAGAGAAAATAATCTCATATCATTAAAAAAAGATATAGTATTTTTAAAATCAAAAATTAAAAATACTAAAAGCAATAAAGAATCAAAAATCAAAGAATCTTATGATAGATATGTACAATCAATTGAATCTCAGACTGAAGTTGAATTAATTTACTTTGAAATTGAAATGCTTAATAAATTATCAGAAAAAGAACAGAAATTGAGCAATATTAAAAAAAATATAAACAAGTTTAGTACCAAAGATGATCAAGCCGTTATTAAATCTTTAAAAAAAGATTTATATAAATTAAATGAAGAAATGGAAAATTTATACATGGATATTTCTTGGTACGAATCAGTCAATAGAGTAAATTTATTTAATGCACAAAAATCTTCTAGACTAATCAACGAAAGTAATATATATATTCGGGAAGGTAATTTTGAAAAAGCAATAATTAACGTTGAAAAAGCAAAAAAATTGACTCCAAATATCCCAATTATATATGCTCAGCTTGGATCTTTATATTATATTACAGATAATAAAGAAAATTCACTGTTTAATTATAAAAAGGCTAAAGAATTTAATTATAAAATTCCAGGTATTTCTGAAATGATAACACTTATAGAAAAAGATATAACAAAAACAGACTAATGTATTTAAGAAATTTTATTTTATTTAATCTTCTTTTTTTAATTTCCATTTCTTTTTGTGAAACTGAAAAAACATTTAAAGAAAAACAAAAACTTATATTTGATAATCATAGAAATCAAGTCGCTGATATAAAAAAAGATTATTTAATTAAAAAAACAGAACAAAAAAAACAATACAATAGATTGTTACCATTATACAATACACTTCAAAAAGAATACCAAATGATTATCGATTCTTTGGATAATATTGTAAAAAAACAAATTAATAATTTTGATGAAAATGATGATCCACAAATGTTACAATATATCAATATGATAAAAAAAGCTAAAGAAAAACAATCTAAACAAATACAAAATAGAGAAGACTATTATAAAAATGAATTTGCCAAAATAGATTCTAACATAAATTTTTTATTTGATATGATACTTATTTACGAGAAAAATTCTTTTGATCAAAATAATACAATTCTGGATTTAGATGCTCAAATTATTGCACTTAAAAATATAAACGATAATGCTAAGAATACAATTTTAAGTTATGAAAATGGTATCTCGAATAATAAACTTAATAAAAGTATAGTATCTTTAAATAATGCGGATAGACTTATTTATGAAAAAAATTATACAGAAGCAATTAAAGAATGTAAAATAGCTATACAAAATTTCCCTAATTTTCCTGTTGCCTATGAAAAATTAGGCTCAGCTTATTATTTGAATGATAATATGAGTGAAGCGTTGAAGAACTGGACCATTGCATTATCCATGAATCCTGATAATACAAACTTGAACAAGTTTCTAGAAGAGATAAAAAATATTAATTAATAAGAAAACAACAATTAAAAAAATACAAGTTTTAATAATTGAATAACTGCTTAGATTTTTATCTTGTTTCTGTAAATAGAAGACATAAAAAAATATTATCATCCAAACCGAACTAAGAACTAAATTAAAATAGATATTATTCAAATTTGCCATCCTGATAATTTTTTTCTATAGTAAATCTATACGAAAATAATGTTATAAATACAAAAAAGAATGCAATCATAGCTATAGGAAGAATCCAAGTAATAGATTCATCAGAATCACGTATTGATCGTTGGGGATGTAATTGAACCTCAGGAGTCCACATATCTACTGAATAATATATAATTGGAATATCTACTAACATTATAATTCCAACTATGGCAGCCAACCTTGAGCCTCTTTCTTTATATTCAGAAAAATTTCTCAACATGAAATATACTATGTAAATTATAAACAATAATAAAGTCGATACCAAACGAGGTTCCCAGGACCAAAAGACTCCCCAATTCAATTTACCCCAAATTGATCCAGTTACAAGTACTAAAAAACAAAAAAGAAATCCTATCTCAGCAAAAGATTTNGCAACAATATCCCAAATATTTTTTCTGGTGATTATATATANTAAGCTTGATATTGCTAATAGAAAACAACCTAGAAACGTATTTAANGCCANTGGTAAATGATAATATAATATGGGCCATTGTAATACTCTATTTACTTGTACGTTCAATTTATTTGTCATTATAATTATAACAATAAGTGACAATATAATTGCAATTAAATATAATATTTTATTAATAGAGCTATCTAAAAATCTGTTCATTCCTCAGCCAATGTATCAAAAGTTAAATAACCAGTTAAAGTAAAAAAAATTGCACAAGTGAAAATTATCATTATCCATAAACTATAATTTACATAATCGTAACCCTTTAACATATTTTCAGTAATTTGTACAGCACTTATAATAATAGGTGAAAGTAAAGGATATAATAACATTGGTATCAATACTTCAGACATTTTTGTCCTAAAACCGATTGCTGAAATTGTAGTTCCAATTGCTGAAACAGACCAATTTGTCATTAATAAAAATAATATAAAGTAAACATAGTTATTTGGCATATTGAAATTTAAAATTATTGAGAATACAGGTAAAGTTATCATTTGTGTAAATGTTATAAATATCCAAATCGAAATCATTTTTGATAAAAAAATATCGCCCCTATTAATTGGTGATATTAATAATAAGTTATATGCTTGATTATCTTTTTCTGAACTATACAATCTTAAAAAACCCAATGCAGATGAAAATAAATAAACTAACCAGTATAAACCAGGNAAAAATTTTTGAAANTCTGAAGATAATGGGTCAATCAGAAATGCTATAACTAAGATTAAACANATACTAAATGTTATCATTGATATAATTGATTCNTTAGATCGATATTCAATAATAATTTCTTTTTGAATCAAATATTTAATCATTTTGATATAATTCAGAATTTTCTAATTTGAAAATAGTGTCGCAATTTTTTTCTAACCATTTTTTGTTATGAGAAATAATAAAAATTGTTTTTCCCATTTTAGACCATTCATCAAAATTTTTATCTAATATTTNTTTACCATCAATATCAATACCAGAATGTGGTTCATCAAGTAATGCTAAATCCCAATTGGAGAGAGAAAGTTGTATTAGTTTTAATCTTTGCATTTGACCAAAGCTATATTTATTTATCTNTTTAAAAATTTGATTTTTTAATTCATACATAGTNGCATAATNATTTATTAATCTAACTTTATCAAAATCTGAACGTAGGTTCAAAAAAAGCTTTATGTTTTCATAACCTGTGAGTGATGAATAAAATTGAGGGTAATGACTCCAATAAATCAAATGTTTCCTATATTCAAAGCTCGAGCTAAAAAGTTGTTTACCTTTAATTTTCCCTTTTCCANATGTTGGATGCATTATTCCGGAAATCATTTTAAATAATGTTGTTTTTCCTGAACCATTNTTACCTGTAAGTCCAATAATTTGTCCTGTTTTTAATCTGAATGATATATTAGAAATGATTGTTTTATTATTAAATTTTTTATTTAATGAATTAACCTCAAGAATATATGGAAATTTATTTTTCAATTAATTTTGATATCTCTAGTAAAAGACTATTTTTGGAAAATTTATATTCTGNATCTGTTATAGTACCCATTTGTTTTTCAAAATCTAACTCTTTTATTTGGTTAAGTAAATTTTGCTTGTAGGCATCTTTAGGTGTGTACACACTTTTATTATTTTTGTATTCTAATATATTATCATTAAATAAAGGATAATAAACAAAAAATAAAATTATAAATATAACAATAAAGATAATGAATGTATTCATTTAATAACCCATTGAATCGTATTTTTTTATCTGCTCTTCTATTTTTTCTGTTTCAACTTCTGATAATATTTGCTTGTTATTAAAAGAAAGATTTTTTATAACATATGATACAAATATAATACCGATTATCATAATTGAATATGGAAATATCCAAGTTATTTTACCAAAAAAATTATTTTGAGGTACGGCTCTAATTTTTTCTCCAAATAAATTGACAAATAATTCTAAAAAAACTTCTTGGTCCATATTGTGACTAATTAATTTATAATTTTCTTGATTTTTTGTCCTGTTCATTAATCCGTTTTTGATTGAAAAATCGATAATCTCATCTAGCTTTGAAATAGCTTGTTTATTATCAAAATTTTCAGAATATATCTCTTTAACAAAATTTGAAATCAATTTAGACATAGGTGAATTGTGTTCAGATACAATACCACCGTAACAGCAGGGAGCTAGAATAAGCGATTCAATATCATATTGCTTTTCTGATACAAAATTTGAATAGGATATACTAAAGATGGTAACAAAAGTGTATATGATTTTCATTTTAATCTAATTTTTGGATCCAAACAAATTATAACGCCAATACAAAGCAAAATAGTACCAATCCAAACCCAACTTACCATAGGGTTAATTTTGATAATTAATGTTGCTAAACCAGTTTTCATGTCTACATCCCCTAAAACTACATAAAAATCTTCAAGTAATGTAGATTTCAATGCAACTTCTGAATGAGGTTGATTATTTTGATCAATATAAAATCTTTTTTCTGGAAATAAGTTTGTNAAAAAACTGTTATCTTTAACTATTTTCATTGAGATGATTTTTGAAAAGTGGTTAGACCGATTTTCAGGATTCGTTTCTGGAGTCTCAAGCCAGAATTTTTGATATTCAATTTTATAATCTTCTAATTCAATTATTTCATTTGGCATAATTGAAATATTTGCTTCTTTATCAAAAGCTTTACCTATGAAACCAACAAACATTATCATCACACCCAAATGTACAATATAACCTCCATACCTTGTTCTATTTATCTTAAATAACATTACAAATGCTTTTATGGGCGTTTCTTTATGGATTTTAACTCTTGTTATAACAGCTTTATAAAATTCACTACATATAATATAAATAACAAAGANTACTAAAAATGTGTAAATAACCGGATATATATCATATACCTTATATAATATTGACCATACCGATGTACAAATTAAACTAAAAATCGATGGTCTATAGAAGTTTCTTTTCATTGATTTAATTGATGTTTTTCTCCAAGATAATAAAGGACCTACTCCTGTTAAAAAAACTAATATTATTCCGAAAGGTTGTATAACTCTATTAAAATANGAAGGTCCTAATGTGATTTGAATACCTGTAAATGCTTCAGATATCAAAGGGTACATTGTTCCCCAAAGTACGGCTAAGCAAATAGCAACAAATAACATATTGTTAAATAAAAAACCACTTTCTCTACTAAAAATTGAATCAAGTTTATTTTGAGAGACAAGTAAATTTTTTCTTTTCCAAAGCATGAAAAAATTAAATAAAACTATAATTATTATAAATCCAAAAAACCAAATACCCAAATCAGTCGCAGCAAAAGCGTGAATAGATGAAATTATACCACTTCTAGTTAAATACGTTCCAAAAATTGTTAAAGTAAAAGTTGACATTATTAAAATTATATTCCAACCTTTTAACATATTTCTTTTTTCCTGAATCAATACAGAATGCAAATAAGCTGTCCCTGTCAGCCAAGGGAAGAATGAAGCATTCTCAACCGGATCCCAAGCCCAATAACCTCCCCAACCTAATTCTAAATATGCCCATCTACCACCTAANACAATNGCAACGCTAAGGCATCCCCAAGGAAATAATGTCCATCTTCTAGTTGCTCTTATCCAATCTGAGTCAATTTTCTGTGTTATAAGAGCTCCAATAGCGAATGCAAATGGCACAGCGAAACCAATATAACCTAAGTATAATAATGGTGGATGTATTACCATTAGAGGATGTTGTAAGAGTGGATTTAAACCACTAGCATTATTATTTATATTTATTGCTGGTTTGAATGGGTCTTCAAAAAAACANCAAATTATTAAGAAAAATAATTGAATAAACATAAGAATTATAATGACCCAAGGCATCATTTTAGTAAATTTGTTTTTATACATTAGTATTACGCTAATCGAATAAATAGACAATACGAATAACCAAAACAGAAGCGAACCTTCCATNCCTGCCCAAAAACCTGTAATTTTATATATTAGAGGAGTATTTGTACTACTATACTTTGATATATACGCAATATTAAAATTACTTTGAATAAGCTCACGTATCAATATGAATGACGATAAAATTATTAACAGAGTGGAGCAATATAATGAATTGATGCTGGAAATTTTAAATTGATATTTTTTATACTTTAAAAAGATTCCCATACTNAAAATNGTATAGATATTCAAAAATAATGCTATTATTAAAAATGANGAGCCTAATGANGATATCATTGCAAATTTCTCATATTAGTATGTATTACTTTCTTCTTCGTATCTTGAAGCACACTTTGTCATTAAATTATCAGCAATTAAAACTCCATTCATATATTTACCTTCAATAATTACCTCAGCTGAATCTCCAAATAGATCAGGNATTGCAGCAGAAAAATGTTGAACAGGTAAATTGGATTTTTTCTGAGTTAAGTTAAAACTAACAGTAAGCTTATCATCAGAGTAGTTTATAGAACCAGGTTCAACATAACCACCCAGTCTAAATCTTTCTTGTTCATACTGCTTGGTTTGAAGATCTTGTATGGATACATATGGAACTTCAACGGCTTTATAATCAAGTGTTATCCATCCTATTGACACAGNAACAAAAGATAATATGACCAGTAAAAATTTTTTGTTTATCATGTATTTAAAAAATGTTAATTATTATAAAATTTAATAGTCTAATTTAATAATATCGCGCATTTCGTGCAATAACAACTGAAATAATTTTATAATTAATATTTATTTTGAAGGTATATAATCTTTGACCCANTTAATTTCGTGAGTCCAATGTGTAGGNGAGTCAGGATCAATATTTTTNGGNANNTTTATAACTACTCTGTAGGATGCTTCATCTCCAGGATTTATACTAGAATCCGTTACAATTCCTGATAAATACTCAATGTATGTACCTTTTACAAATGCTGAATCAATAGCAACAGGTGGACCTAATATATCGCCACCATCAATAGGATCATTATCCCAATACTTAAATATTATTCTAACAAAATCTGCTCTTTGGCTACCCTCATTTTTAACCTTGCCTTCAAAGACTCGTGTGGATCTTGATTTGCTTATTTTAGGATCAGATACTTTAACTACATCAGCAACAGCATCAGCTAATTCTTCTCGTTCAAGTATCTTACCTTTTTCAATAACAATTTGCCCTATCTTGGTATCTAATATAATTCTATCTAAATTTTCACTTAAGATGTTACCCTCAACAATTGTTCCGTTTTCTAAGGTTATTTTATGTTCAAGTTTATTTAAAGGAAACTGACTTAAAATATCAGTATTTATTGTTGGAGCTGCAATTTTAGATTCATATTCAATTACTCTAGCTCTCAAATCATCTAATTCTTGCTCAAGACCTTTNACAGTTTTTTCCATTTTAAAAAATGGATCTGCTTTATTGATATCATTTAATAATAAATCGTTATTTGATTCATTTAGATTTTTTTCATCTTTTTGTAGATCAACTGATTTGTCTTGCTTATCATTGGAATTAAAAACTTGTTTAATTGAACTACATCCACTAACTAAAAATATTAAAATTGATAAAATTATATTTCTCATTTATTTTTTTTCACCACCNAATGAGTAATTCAAATATGCTTTATACGCTATTTCTCTTAATTTAACTTCATATCTTAATTTATTCTTTTTGTTCGATAAATCTACTAAATCAATTATTTCATTATAATAGANGTANTTTTCAGGATCTTCTAATATAGANAATAGCTCATCCATATCAGACTGNTCTTGCTGNGCAGCTAGAGCTTGTAAAGCTTTTAATCTTAGCGTTCGAGGATAATTATTTGATTTAGCTATTTCTTTTAATTTTTCAGCAATGGANGGATCTTTAAACTCCTTCATTGCATTTAATAATGATTCCAATAAAGTAAAATAATCTTCTTTACCAGATTGATATGATTCTAAAAGTACAGATATCATTCGAGCTTCCATTTGACCATCAATATCACCCATATTGTTAAAAGCAAATTTTCTCATCTGTAATGTAGACTTTGGATCATCTAAAAGATTTGCAAAAAAATCTACTAATTCATCTGAGTCTCTTAAAGATAAAACCTCTAGAACATTTTTTCTTATACTGATGTCCATGCTAGGGTCATTAGCTATTTCTATTAGCATTTGCATTGCTCTTTCATCATCCATTGCACCTAAAGTTTGACTTAAAAGATAATTCATTCTATGATGCTGAGTTCTACTTACTTCCCACAAATCTAACAATGTTATAATCTGATCTTTAGTTCCCAATTTATTTATTGCATTAATCATTGACTCACGTATGTCCATTATCATGTTTTCAGATGATTTTAAACCTTCAAGTAAAGATATAGTTGATTGCTCATTACCATGCTTGGATAAATAATTTATGGCATCGATTAATAAATCTAGTTCAAACAAACTACTATTTGAAACTGATTCTTGAATGGCTTCTAACGCAATTGGATGACTAGATTCAGCTAAAACGCGCAATGCTGCTGTTCTAACATTATATGGTTGATCTTTATCTTTATATACTTCGACCAATACAGATAATGATTTTAACTTACCATCAAGATATTCAGTACGTTGTTTCTCTACATCATCAATAGAAAATGTTTTTTGTTGGGGTGCACAGCCAAATAGCAAAGCGAGGAAAATTGTTAATATTTGATTTTTATATTTTTTTATAATATGTGGAAACATAAACAATTAATTTATATTATTATTTAAAGTTAAAAAATATTATCTATTTTTTCCAAGTATATTGATGCCATTGTTGACCATCAAATTCAGTTACTTTATATTGCGTAACCCAATCACCCATAAAAATTAGATTTTTATTATCTATTTTTTCAATTCCATTTTGATGATAATGACCAATTAATATTGTATCATATTCATTTTTTAATTTTGGTTTAGACCAAATTTTTANTTCATTAATAATTTCAGTGTTTACATATTCTTTTTTATCAAAATGTTTATCTGTTTGTGAAACTATTTTTGCTAAGCTACAACCTAANTTTGCTGGTAATAACTTAAAAAGAAAAATATTTATTCTACTTCTAAGNAATGTTTTTANAACTCTATAATATTTGTCTCTATCTAAAACACCATCACCATGAGTGACNAAAATTGACTTACCATTAATTTTAAACTNAAAATCATTTTTATAAAATTTTGCCTTAAATTTTTTTTTAAAAAAANCCAAAATCCCAGTAATCATGATTCCCTGCTACATAATGAATATTAATACCTGATTGATTAAGTTTATCTAACTCATCAAAAACATCACTATATTCTGGAGCAATGTAATATCCATAATCATACCAAAAATCAAAAAAATCACCACCTATTATAAGAGTACCACCTGTATTTTGAATTTTTTTAAATAAAGAATACATTTTTTTTCTTCTTAATTTCTCTTGTTTCGAATTTGTCATTTGAAAATGAACATCTGATATAAAATACAATGGTAATTTCATTTAATAATTTTCATTTTTTTTTGAAAAAAAATATAAATTTTTCTTTTTTTATTAATTATAACTTATAAATTTATAAATTAAAGAGCATTATTANTTAACAGTTATTCCAATTTTAAAAATGATAAAATATAAATATTTATTTATTTTTCTTTTTACATCCATTTCATTTACTCAATTTGGTCAAAATATTGTTCAATATGATAATTTTGATTGGAATTTCATTCAATCAAAACATTTCGATATTTACTATTATAGTTATGGTAAAAAACACGCAGAATATGTTGCACTAGAGTCGGAAAAAGCATATATAAATATTTCTTCAAAACTAAACTGGGAATTAAAACAACGTGTATCAATTATAGTTTATAATTCTCATAATGATTTTCAACAAACTAATGTTATTGACAGCTACCTTTTTGAGGGCATTGGCGGGGTAACTGAACTATATAAAAATAGAATAGTCATTCCATTTGATGGTTCAAATAAAGAATTTAAACATGTTATCCACCATGAACTTGTACACGCATTTATTAACGATTACATATATGAAGGTAATTTTCAAAATTTAGTTTCNAGTAGAACTAAAGCATATATACCTCTATGGATGAATGAAGGACTAGCTGAATATCTTTCTGGTGAATGGAATACAAATTCAGATATGTGGATAAGAGATCTTGCAATTAATGGTGAAGTACTTCCTCAAATTCCACAATTAGTCGGTTATATGGCTTACAGAGGTGGNCAATCGGTCTGGAGTTTTATAACAGAGAAGTGGGGAGAAGAATCAATTGCTGAGATTTTTTATCAAATAAAGTCTAATGATAATGTTGAAAAAGGGTTAAAAAATACACTTGGAGTTGATATAAAGCAACTTACAGANCAATGGCATACATATTTAAAAAAAGAATATTGGCCTGATATCAATAAAAGAGAAAGTATAGAAAATTATGCTAGAAAATTAACCGACAACGAAAAATTAAATAATACATATAATATTGCTCCTTCNCTTTCGCCTGATGGTAGCAAAATTGCTTTAATTTCTAATAAAGACGGAAGTATGGGTATTTTTTTAATGTCATCGGAAGACGGTAGATTTCTCAAAAGAATAATTAAAGGAGAACGAAGTGCAGAATATGAAGAACTTCATATTTTAAAACCTGGTTTAAGCTGGTCTCCAAACGGAGAAGAAATTACGTTTGCAGCGAAATCTGGTAAATCAGATGCGCTTTTCGTTGCAAATATTTTAACTGACGATGTTAAAAAGTATGAATTTAATATGGAAGGTATTTTTAGGCCAAGTTGGAATCCAAAAAAAAATGAAATTGCATTTATTGGAAACGATGGTAAACAAAGTGATATTTACGTTTANAATATTACAAAAGATTCNTTGTTAAATATAACAAATGATTGGTTTACAGATGATCAAATAAGTTGGTCTCCAGATGGTACAAATATTATATTCATTTCAGATAGAAACGATATTATTAAAGAAAATAAACCTAAAAATTTAAATAATCATAATGTTGACCAAATGGATATTTACCAAATTAACGTTAAAACTAAAAAAATTGATAGAATCACAAACACTATTTTTAATGAAGGTTATCCATTATATACTAATGACTTAAAAAAAATAATATATATTTCTGATGAATATGGAATTAATAATATTAATGTTTTAGATTTAAATTTAAAAAAATCTCAACCAATCACTAATTTATTAACTGGGGTATCGCAGTTATCATGGAATCAAACAAATAATCATTTAGTTTTCTCAGGCTTTGAAAATAATGGATACGATATTTTTATGATGCAAAACCCCTTAGAAAAAACAAATGATGAAATTTCTATAGANAGGGCATCTTGGCTATTAAAAGATCCATTACCAATTTTTAAAAAGAGTATTGATAANAAAGTTGACAAATCTATTTCATACAGAAATTACGACTTTAGCAATATTTATTATAAAAATGAAAAAGACGTAAAGGATAATGTGAAATTATCTAATATTGCATCAAAAGACAGTATTGGAAATTATATATCAAATAATTATAAAACTAGGTTTACTCTTGATTTAATTCAAGGGCAAGCATACACATCATCATTATATGCTCCTAATGCAATGATTCAATTTATGTTTAGCGATATTTTAGGAGATCACAAGATTTATTTAGCTACAGAAATGCAAATATCAATTGAAAATTCTGATTATTTTATTCTGTATAGATTATTACCGTACAAAACAGATTATAATTTTATGTTATCACACCAAGCAGAATACAATCCATATTATACCTCTGGAAAGATTGACAGGTACAGAAATTTTGGATTTGGGATCAATGCTTCTAGACCAACTTCTAGATTTCAAAGGTTTGAATTTGGTGTAGAATATAAATATATTGAGCATGCTTCATTCTTACCATTAGAATCTGATGCGTATTCAACGAACTACAGTGAGAAAGAAATAGAAAATATTCTAAATATTGCTCTACCATCAATAGGGTTTGTATGGGATAATACAATTTGGTCTCAATTATTCCCTATTGATGGAAATAGAACATATTTTAAAATAGAACATTCACCTAAATTAAATACTCAAAGTTTAAACTTTACTACCTTTAGCTTAGATTACAGAAAATATTTTCCAATAACTAATGGTATCAGCTTTGCTACTAAAATATATTTAGGTAAAAGTATTGGGCAAAACCCGCAAAGTTTTCGTTTAGGTGGTTTACCTTGGTTATTTTCTTCTGAAAATGACCCTTATGCTGATATAAATCGACCAGATCCTAATAACAATCCATTAGAAAATATTTTTATATCAAAATATGTTATGCCTGCTAGAGGGGTTAGAATAAATGAAATATTTGGGAATCAAACAGTCTTATTTAATGCTGAATTACGTTTACCTTTTTTATTATATTATTTTCCATCAATTAAATATTTTGGTCAGTTAAATGGTGTTATTTTTACTGATATAGGTACTGCTTGGTCCGGTTCAAAACCTGATTTCTGGGTAGGTGAAAGTTGGAATTCTGAAACCAAAGATTTTATTTGGACTTATGGCTTCGGACCACGATTTATATTTTTAGGCTTACCATTTAAATTAGATTATGGTTGGCAATACAATCCAAATAAAAAATCAAAAAGGCAGTGGTATTTGTCAATAGGATTAGATTATTAATTTATTTAAAATCAAATCAACCTGTTCAAAAACAAAAGCAAGAACAGGAATAATCAATACCCAAAGAGGAAGCATAGAAACACCCTTTTTTATGCCAATTGCAACATATGGTGCCGTCAAAACACAATCAAGCAATGATATAGAAAATTTACCAAGTAAGATACTACTTTCTAATTCTTATCATTTATTTATTAGACCTGGTACCCAAATTTTAGAAAATGCAGGTGGATTACACAAGTTTATGAACTGGGAGGGTTTAATCTTGACTGATTCAGGAGGTTACCAAGTTTTTAGCTTAGAAGGCAGGAGAAAAATTTCTAATGATGGTGTAACCTTTCAATCTCACCTCGATGGTAGCTATCATCATTTTACACCAGAATCAGTGATAGATATACAAAGATCAATAGGTTCTGATTTTATGATGATGTTGGATGTTTGTCCACCTGGTGATGCAAATAATGATGTTTGGATAGATGCTCTAAAAAAAACCACTCGATGGGCTAAACAAGCATTAAAACATTATAATAATACTGAGCCTAAGTATGGATTTAATCAATTAATTTTACCAATCATACAGGGAGGTACTAGCGCTGAATTAAGAAAACGATCTGCTCACGAGTTATTGGAACTAGATACCGAAGCCTATGCAATAGGCGGTTTGGCTGTGGGTGAACCAAAAAATCAAATGCTTGATACAACAGAACTGGTTACTGAATTTATTCCTATAAATAAACCACGCTACTTAATGGGTGTTGGTACTCCTGCAGATTTAATCAGATGTGTGGCGCGAGGTGTGGATATGTTTGATTGCGTTATTCCTACAAGAAATGGTCGAAACGGTCAATTGTTTACGTATAGTGGAAAAATAAATATAAAAAATGCTAAATATAAAAATGATCATACACCAATAGATAATTCTCAAGTTTGTGATCTTTCAAGTAATTATTCAAAATCCTACTTACATCACCTTTATAAAACCAATGAAATATTGGGTTACAGAATTGCTTCGCAACATAATCTATCATTTTACGTTCGTATTATGAGTGATATAAGAGATGCAATTAAAAAAGACAACTTCCAAAATTTCGCAAATTTATTTTTACAAAAATATGAAAATAAAAATTTGTAAATTATTTAAATAGATTTTAATAGAAGAAATATATTATGAAAAATGAACGCAAAATCGAAGAAAGAAAGATCAGGAAAGAAAGAATAATCATTGGTGCAATCAATATCTTTAAAAAAAAGGGCGTTGAAAATGCTACTATGTCTGAAATAGCAAAAGAATCAGGTTTTGGAACAGCAACTCTTTACTATTACTTTCCCTCAAAAGAGGAAATACTAATTAATATGATGGAACGTGGATGGATGCAGCTTTGGGAATCTATTGAAGATAAAATGAATGAAAATATTCCATCCAGACAAAAGTTTATAAAACTTTTAAATATTATGAGTAAAACGGTGAAAAATAATAAAACACTCTATGAATTTTTGTTTACTGCACCTAATATAATTGATAAATCCAAGCAGTCCTGGAAACCATATCAAGAAAGTTTATACAAATCATTACAAGAAATACTAGAAGAGGGTGCCAAAGACGATAACATTACTAACCTTCAACCAGAATTGGTAATGAAAGCATTGGGGGGCATTTTTCATGGTATTGTTTTTCTTGGTTACGAACTAAATGAGAATGAATTTACAACTATAATGAATAAATTTTTAAANCCTAGTGTAAAAAAATAGTTTACAATTTTTCAAATTTAATTCCAGCGTTTTTTAATCTATCAATCATTAATTCTCCAGTACATTCTACTGGAGTAACAATTCCTTCTTTTTTAATTAATTGTTCATACTGATTGGTTATACACAAAGCTATTTCAGATATGAACTTGGCTGTATCGCCATAACCTGGGTCACCACCACTCAATTGAACCTTAACCTTTTCGTTATTTCCTTTTCCAACAAAAATTGCTTTAAACCAACTTTTCTTAATTTGATTTTTTGATGGTCCAGTTCCAGCTGGCCTTAGAGATAACAACCAGTTTTTTAATATTCCAAATTTTGCCAAAATCGATATAAACGAGAAAGATAAAATAATTACTAAAAACTGTTTTAAATTTTTTACCATCATATATTTTTCAAAGGTAAAATTTTTTCCATATATATCATTGGATCTGCTACTTCTGTAAATGATTTGTTTGTCAATATCTGGAAAAANAAAAACCCATTTTCTAAATTCATTACTATAATAAAATTTTCGATTATTTTTTCTGATTGACTTTTTTGAATTTATTTTTATTGATTCTGAAATTTGATTTGAATAAATAGCATTGATAAATGATGCCCAAGTTCCACCTGATAATGAGCCACTTGCTTTAAAAAAAAATGATATATCTTTTTTCTGTGATTTCATTTTTTTGACTGCATATAATACACCTACATCAGGTATTACAGATTCTAATCCACAACAATGCATAATAATAGATTTAAATTTAGATTCTGAAAATTTGTTTCTTGTTTTCTTAACGAAATTAGGCTCTCCAGTTAAATCTAAATAATGGGTTGAATTTTTTATACAACTTTCTACTAAATAGTCTCCATATAAACTATATGGACCAACCAAAGATACAATTAAATTAGTTAATTTTGTAATTTCATCAATTGAATCTTCATCAAAGGAATCTGCTATATATACATCGGGACTAATTTCATTATATTTCAAGGCAAGATTCTTTAACTTTTCTTCATTTCTTCCAGCCAATGCAATTTTTAAATCCTTAGCATCATCATGTAATAATAAATAATCTGCAACTAATTGACCGGTAAAACCAGTAGCACCGAATATTATGATATCGTATTTTTTCACTAAATTATTTATTCATTTAACATTTTAATCATTTCATTATAATCTTGCTCTTCTGCACAAATCATGGTCCTACAATATTCTTCTAGTGCAATCGATTTATTTTCTACTTCTTTTAACAATTCATAATATGCATCGATTGCTTTTTTTTCATGAGCAATACTTTCGTTAATAATGTCTTTAATATCATGCTTAAATGTTTCTTGAATTTTTTCGGTATTTAAAGGTGGATGTCCCCCTAAACCAGTTATATGTTCTCCTGCCAATTCAGCATGTGCTAATGATTCTTTGGCCATAGATCTATAGAATTCTACTAATGGTATTCTATTTGGACCAAAAATCATAAGAGAATAATGAGTATATCTAATAATACCATTTAATTCTAAATCAAAAATATTTGTTAATAGTTCAATTACTTTATCTTTGTTCATATATTATTCCTTTAAAATTGTAAACTAAATTAACACTTTTTTAATGAATGAATAAAAAAAAAGGAGGCTGTATAGCCTCCTTTTTTTATAAAAATATCCAGGTTTACTTTATTAATAACACTTTCTGAGTACTAATATTCGAATTTACATCTGTTTGGATTAGATATAATCCACTAGGTGCATCATTCGCATCCCAAACATATGTATGGTATCCTGAACTCAAATTGTCATTAACAATCACATCCATTAATTGACCCATGGTATTGTATATTGAAATATTGACTTTAGCATTTGTGTTTAAATCAATACTTAAATTAGTTGTTGGGTTAAATGGATTTGGATACGCATTGCCTACAGAGTAATCCAAAGGTATATCCATTGTAACATCAATATATCCATCTGTTGTCGCAGCTAATGCTTCTTCAATGATATAATGATTATCTGATGTAAACAAATAATCTGATTCTGGAGACACAATAATCAATGTTGTTGTATTGCCTACAGTTCTATATTTTGAAACAAGAGCATCATCTGTTAGTTCTAATTCAATTGGTCCATTGTGACTTAACTTAATTTGAAATGCATCAACGATTCCATTTGCATCAAATTTAACATCACTACCATTAATTAGAATTTCAGCTGTNTTTGCTTTGAATCCTCTGTTACCAAGGATAATATCTACGATTTGAACAACATCAAGAACATCAATTCCACCATCAGCATTCATATCTGATGCACATAATTGATCATCATTAGGAGTATTATTACCTAAAACAAAATCAACAACAAGTACAACATCTAATACATCAACACCACTATCCTGATTAGAATCACCTGTTCCGCAAACATTTAATTGATCTTGAACAACAACGATTGTTCCAACCATACCTTCTTCTGCATGTGACATTATTGAACAATCGTAATTATAAGTGCCTGGCACTGTAAAAGTGTATGCACCTATTTCTCCACCTGCACTAGCACCAATATAAAATGATTCTGGATTATTAAAGGGTTCTTCTGTAATAGAGTTTGTTTCACCATTAACATTATGATAACCGCCATCATTCAACCACATTACTGAAGAACCTACTTCAATCTCTAAATAAGGAGGATCATAATAGTAATTTCCTGTATGAATTTCATAATCATAATCTTCAGAACAATTACTATTCCAGTATGGATTTGATGGATGATCCGGCATATAGTAACCAAATCCATAATTTTCACATTCTTCCGGAGTAAGGTCATAATAAACTGAATGAGTAGGATCGTCATCTAAACCTTCCTCAAAAAATGAGTAGCAAAAGCTAGGCCAGCAATGGTTACAATCGTCTGGATAGAATCCATCTGGACAAGCATCACAGTAATTATTAAAATATAGATCTTCCCCATTACCCGGTATCACCCAGGTTTCTGTAGTATCATTACATTCATCTTCATCTAAATCATATTGAACAATATCAGTCACAACATCATAACAATATGGCATCCAACAATTACCACAATCATCTTCATAAAATCCATCAGGACAGGCAGCAATTAAAAAATTAAATATAAATAAACTACTTAAAAATACATTTTTCACGTTATTGATTTCCTTAATAAACTTAAATAATTAATAAAAATTTATTAGAAAATACTTTATAAAAACAACATGTTTCGAACTTTAATTCGAAAATTAGAATAAGTATTTTAATTTTTTGAAATTTTTTCTATTAAATAATTCGAATTTTTAAAAATATCATGGGTATGTTGATACTCAAAATTGGCATTTCTTCCAATTAGATGTAAGTTCTTAAATCTGCTTAAAAATTTAAATAATATGTTTAATTTTTCTTTCACTTCTAAATCTAGTATTGGATAAGCAAAAGGTAAATCATAAACCTTTGTGGTAAGTACTTCACTTTTTTTCAACATTTTTTTCTGTTCTAAAATACTAACAATTTGATCTAAAAGTTCTTGATTGTTAATATTAGATTTTTCTGGTTTGTAAGGCACCTCAGCAACAATACAAGTTTTATCATTCGGTGCAGTGAATTTACTTCTGTTTTTTGGTTCATATATTCTTGTAAAAGGAATTTTTTTATCAGGAAAATAAATTGATGCATTATCTGAAAAATATGGTCTATCTAACATTAAAACACACAATTTGAGGCCTCGAAATTTTAAAGAATTAGCAATCATTAATAGTTTTTCATCTACAACAGGATAAAGAAATTTTATTAGTAAATTAATTGGCAACGTAGATACTATTTGATTTACATTAATTACTTTTGATTGATTGATTTCAATTTTTGTTATTTTTTTACCATCGTGGATGAGTCTCGTAACTGATGAATTTAAAAAGAATTCTTGATAAGGTGAGTTCTTCATTGACTCAAAAATGGTTCCAAATCCAAATTTCGGATACCAAAACTCTCCATCAAGATGTTTTGACCCAGATTTTTGATTGAAAAATAGCTCTGCAATTATGGATTTTAGATTTAAATTTTTTAGTCTTCCACCAGCAATACTAGGTAATAATTTATTTGAAGATTCTCCCCATAATTTTTCTGTATAGTTCATGAGAAATAATTTGGATAATGTTTTACCATAATTTTGATATGCTACTTCTTCAAAAGTATTTGGAGATTTAAATGTCTTTAATTGATTTAAAAAATTCTCATAAACTATTTTGAGACCAATATTCATTTTTAATGTTGTCAATACATTAAAAATTCTAAGTGGAAAATCTAAATAGTTATTTTTATAAAATATCTTACTAGGTGAATGAACTTTTAATAGTTGATTACCTAAAATTTTTTTAATTTCATTTGTCACATTTTCATTCTTATCGTGAAATCGGTGAGCTCCTAGATCAAAATAAAAATCATCCAGTTTTATAGTTTTACAATTTCCTCCAATAGCTGACGATGCTTCATAAATAACAGAGTTTATTTTTTTTTGACTTGCATAATAACTTGTTGCCACGCCTGCTGGGCCACCACCCAATATATGTATTTTAGAATTATTCTTCATTTTTAAACTCATAAAATTCTATTTCAGACCACATGCGGTTTACATAAGGATTATGATAAAATAATCTTTCATAAAAAATTTTATATCTATTGTCAAAATAATATTTAAAATTACCTATAACTATAAAATTATTATTAAGCTCACTTTCATTTATATTACTTAAATCAGATTCATTTTCTATATTAATGAAGTTTGCTTTCACTCCATTAAATTTTAAATAATAATTAACTAGTGGAATACTGACAATAGTCTTCATACTATGATTAGTAATTAAAAACTCTTTAATTTGCGATATAGCTGTATGATTTTTGTGTTGTGATACTAAATTGATTGTAATTAATCCTAATGTAGTAAAAACAACTATTAGATAACTTGAAATTTTTTTTCTGTGTCTTTTATTTTTAAAATTTATGCCAAGACTTAAAATTAATATTATAAAGTAAACTATTGGTAAAACATGTCTGCTTTTATAAATGATATTTTGAAAAAGTAATATCCAAATGATGTAGATGATAATTGAATAAAAAAGTATTTTTACTTTCTCATTCTTTCTAATCAAGCGTAGAAAAGCTTTCGTTCCAAAAATTAATAACGGTATATATAAAATTGATAATAATAAAGTTAATTTTGAACGTTCAAACCAAAAACCTCCTAAACCATCAGACCATATAGTATGGAAAAATAATTTCATTCTATTTACCCAGTTTGACTCAGTGATTATTGTTCCACCGTATTCATTAAAATGTCCTATAGTATGCTTAGAAGCAACATTAATTAAATTTTCAAAACCTGTTAACCAAATCATTGGTAAAAGCCAGATTGAAATACCCATTATTAATGAAAATAGGTAATATTTATTTTTTTTTGATTTAATAATAAGATAAAATGATGGTAGTAATAATAATGGAAAAAAAGACAATCGTGTTCCAAATAATATACCTGTAAAAAACCCACCTTTTAATGGATCCTTAATCATTAAATAATAAAATGCTATAATAAATATGCATAATCCCATTAAATCAGGCATATATCTATTGCTTAAAATCCACATCATAGGATTCAAAAAAATTGAAACACATAATGTAATTCCTAATGGAGATTCTAGTTTTATCTTAAAAATTTTAAAGGTATAGACTATGATTAAAAATGTAGATATACCACCAATTAAAGAAAAAGTCATTCCTAAATTATTTATTATATAATAAATTATATTAGCTATCATGGTAAAAATAGCATAACCTGGAAAGTGGGGTTGAAATTTATTTAGATTGAACTCATCTGATACACTTAATGCAAATCTTAAGCTATCAATATCTTCAATGTAAAATATACTAGAAAATGTTCTCGAAAGAACACATATAAATAGAAGTATTAAAAGGTTTTGTTTTCTAGTCGGGTTAATAATATTTTGATTGTAATAGAATTTAAAAAGGTGCCCTAATTATCAATTTTTTTTGCCCGAATTTGATTGAAAAATAGCTGGGC
>NZTO01000034.1 GCA_002703375.1 Fidelibacterota bacterium
AATTCTTCAGTAAAATTGTATGGATATATCTCTTGACCGGCATAAAACCTATCAATTACTTCATCATCAAAATTGACTACAACAAAACCATTATACAGTTCATATGTTTCTATATATCCAATTTCTAAAGAAAATTCTATTAATACTACATTATCTGATATATCAGGAATTGCTTCATCATTTGGATTTAATATAGGTAAACAATCTGGAGATATTTTTTATATTCCTGACATAATTGATAGTAGAAAATTAAAAAAGACAATAATTAATCAAAAATGGGAGTCAACAACATATAGTAAAAGTATTAATTTAATTGATTATTGGAATTTATGTGATGAAAATAATTTTTCATTAATCAAAATAATAAAAAATTTATTTTCAAGTGAAATGAAAGATATTGATTCTCAAAGTATATGCTTAGAGCAAGCTATTGATTTATTTACTGATAGAATTGAAATCACGGAAGATGACTCTGGCTTAATTAAAATAGTTATAATTATGGAAGAAGCAAAACTAGCTTCTGACATCGCTAATTTTATAGCAGAATATATAAAAATATTTATCAGCGAAGAAGTACTAATAAATAATAGAGCATATAGAAATTTCATTCAATCTAGATTGAATGAATCTAAATTAGATTTGCAAAAGGTAGAAAATAAACTCACAGATTTTAGGAAAAAATATCCAATTGTTTTAGATACGCCTGATTTACAATTAGAAAGAGGTAGGTTGCTTAGAGATGTTATGTCATATCAAGAAATATATTTAACATTATTAGCACAATTTGAAATTGCAAAACTAGAGGAATTAAAAGAATCACCAGTAATAAATATTCTTGATAAAGCAGAACCCGCTGTCGAAAAAATATGGCCAAAACTATTACATTTAATATTTTTTGGAATTATTTTTGGAAGTCTCTTCAGCATTTTTTTTATTTTTGTTCTTTTCTAAATTAAATAATTAAAGAAGATCATTTTTAAAAATTTTATAAATAAAAAAGTAGTCAACAAACATTTTCGTGAAATCATATTAGGATCTTCAACTACTTTCATATTGAGAATGATAAATCTAATTTTAAGTTTTTCATTTTTATTAATAATTAGTAGAAATTATGGAGCAAGTGTTCTAGGATTGTTTACGATATCTCAATCTTTTTTATATATATTTTCTATTTTTTCTAGATTAGGCTTGGATGTCGCTTCAATAAGGTTAATACCTGAGTACAATCAAAATTCGGATTTTAATCAAATTAAAAATTTTTATTTTTTCAGTTTTATTTTAATTATTATTGTAAGTCTTTTAATGTCTTATTTTCTTTTTGTAAATGCATCTAGAATAAGTACTTATTTTTTTGATAAGTTAGATTTAATCAATTATTTAAAAATTATAGCATTAACTTTACCCGCTTTTTCTATATTAACTTGGCATTCTGAAATATTTAGAGGTTTTAAAAATTTAATATTATATCTTTTTTTCAGACAGACATTTATATCTTTATTTTCAATTATAATTATAATTTGTGCAATATTAAGTTTAAAAAGTACTTACTACTCTATAATATCATTTTCAATTTCAGTATACTTATCATTGTTTTTAAGTTTTGTTTTTATAATAAACCATATAAAATTACGTAAAATAAAAAAAATTGATTTCAACTTTAATTTTATTAAGGTTTTAAAAATTTCAGTTCCTATGATGTTAACTAGCTCTATAATGTTATTTATGAACTGGACTGATACGATAATTTTAGGTTATTATAAAACAGAATATGATGTAGGAATTTATAGTGTTGTAATGAAAATTTCTATGTTATGTACAATAAATTTATTTGCAATTAATAGTATAGTCGCTCCAAAATTTTCTGAATTATATTTTTCTAAGAATAAAAAAGAATTTAAAAAAATAATATTAAAATCTTCAAAATTAATTTTTATATCTACACTACCAATTTTATTATTTATAGTAATTTTACATGAAAAAATATTATTACTTTTTGGAGAAGAATTTAACAATGGTAAATTAGCATTATTTATTTTGCTTATAGGCCAAGGTATTAATAGTATATCAGGCTCAGTTGGATTTATATTGCAGATGACTGGTAAACAGAATACATTTCAAAAAATAGTTATTTTGTCATTAGTATCAAATATTTTTTTAAATATAATTTTAATTCCAAAATTCGGTTTAGTAGGTGCTGCAACATCAAGTGTTGTAAGTTATATTATATGGAACTTATTAAGTGTTTATAAAATATATAAATTCTATAATATTTTAACAATTTATTATCCTTATAAAATAAGTAATTTATGATTATAGGTTCACTATCATATTTAAGTAGATCTGGTTCTACTTTATTAGCAAGAATACTTAATGAATATAATGAAATTTGTGTTACAATAGAAGGTGATTTTCCGCCAGAAATTATTTCTTTAAAAAAAACAAGTCAAATATATTTTAAGAATTCAAAACAAATTCAATATTATTATAATGAATTATTAAAAAATACAAAATTAAAATCGTGGAATCTAAATTTAAATGAAATAGTTAGTCAATGTGAACAAATGATTTTTCCTATTTCAGGTTGTCAATTATTTGAATTATTTTTAAAGCAATATGCAAAAAAATATAAGCCAAATGCTTCAATTATATTATATAAAGGTAATCCTATTATGCCTTGGGAAATTTGTGGATTCATTGAATCTTTCCCAAATTCTAAAAATATACAGATAATCAGAGACCCTAGAGCAGTATATAATTCACAAAATAAAAATAATGATCCATATACTAAAAAACCATTAAGTATATCTCCAATTCAAACTGCTTTTGATTGGAGAAAAAGTATTTTTTTTACAAAAAAAATTTCAAAAAAGAATTATTATGAAATAAAATACGAAGATCTAATTAACAACAACATACAGATAATCAATCAGTTACTAGATTTTTTATTAGTCGATAAAAAGGCAACTAAACGCAATGGGAATACATTTACTTCATTAATACCTAGTGTTGAAAATAAAATTCATAAAAATATTAATAAAGATTTTATTAAAGAAAATATAGAAAAATGGAAAAGCAAATTAAGTACAAAAGAAATTTTATATTTAGAAAAGTTTTTACAAAATGAAATGCTTTACAAGGGTTATAATGTAAATAATGAATCAAATGAATTGGTTTTTATGTTTTACATTGAAATAATTAAAGTAAAATTAATTTTATTTTTAGCTCGTATTAAAAGAATTTTTAATGGTCTTTTTAAAAATAACAGATTTTATTTAATTAAACTTTTATCTAAAATAAAGTATTTGATATTAAAAAATAAAGCATGAAAATAATTCTTTTAATTGGAGGTTCATATGGAATTGCTAGATATGGTTTAGAATTAGCTAAAGCATTGAGCAATTTAAATAAATTATTATTAATAATTCCAAATGGAGTACTTGATAACAAGGAACTCATGCCATATAAAGATTCAATAAAAATTGAAACATTTGAAGTATACAAAGGTAATAAAATTTTATTTAATTTTCATTATCAATATAAAATTCTCAATAAAATCAATGAATGGAATCCCGATATCATACATAACACTGCAGGTTCAGTTTATAGTTGGTATTTATTGCTTTATCCATTTTTAAATAAGTATAAATTGATTTTTACTGAGCATGAACCTAAAAATCGACATTCAAAAAGTTCAATATTTTCTTTTAAAAATATCCAAATTTTTTTTCAAAAAAAATTAGGTTCTGCTTTTATTGTTCATGGCAAGAATTCAAAAAATAAAATGATTGAGTTAGGTTATGATAAAGATAAAGTTAAAATTTTACCTCATGGATATTACGATTTTTATAATAATAAAAAGTATAAAGATGTTAATAAGTGTCCTAATACTATCCTTTCATTCGGAGCATTTAGACCAGATAAAGGAATTGAATTTTTACCTGAAATTGTAAATAGAATTAGTAATAAAAATCCGAAAGTTAAATTCATAATTGCAGGAAATAAAGAATGGCCAAGAGAATTAAATCACACCAATTGGCCTAATACTGTAGATAAAATAATAATATCCCTTTCAAAAAATAATAATTGCCAGATAATAACAGATTATATACCTGATGATAAAGTAGAAAAATTTTTTAGAAAAGCTTCTATTGTAATTTTACCATATAAATCTGCTTCTCAAAGTGGTGTTGCAGCAATAGCGTTTGTATTTAGATGTATTGTAACATCATTTAATTTGGGAGATATTCCTGATGTAATCAAAAATAATTATAATGGCATATTAATAGATGAAAATAATCTTGATTTATTTATTGATAATATTGTTGAATTATTAAATGATAAAGAAAAAATGTCTTATATTAGTAAAAACTCATATGAATATGCTAAAAAAAATTTAAATTGGAATAAAATATCTATTGATACATTTGAATTGTATGATAAGATTAAACATAAATAATGCTTAAGAATCAAAATAGTAAAAAAAATATTTGGGTTATTGGATTTCCCAAAAGTGGAAATACTTGGTTAAGCTACTTGTTATCATTTAGTTTTAATCTTAGGTATATAGACTATGATGATGATTTAAAAACACCTAAAAAAAAATGGATTAAAAATTTTACATCTGGTACATTAAATCATAAAAGTTTAAAAGATTATAGTTATGTTAAAAAAACGCATAAACAAAAACGTGGAATTTTAAATACTAATGATTATATTTTCTATATTAAAAGAGATCCTAGAGATGTTTATGTAAGTTACAACTATTTTATGAAGCAAAAATCCTCAGGTTTTTTAGGAAAAATTAAATACTTCATAATTGGTTTGTTCGGGAAAAAAAATAGAATAAGATGGTTTTTTAAAAAATGGCAAAATCATATTGAATTTTGGGAAAATGATTCAATTATTATTGATTATGAAGATTTGTTGAAATATGGTCATAAATATTTATATAAAAAAATTAAAAGCTTAGAAAAAGATATAGAAATTAATATTATAAAAGAAGCAATTGAAAATTTTAAATTTAAAAAATTATCAAATGGACGAAGTCCAGGTCAAGAAGATAATAAAAATTTTTTTAGAAAAGGTATTAGCGGAGATTGGAAAAATAAACTCAGTAATCAAGAAAAAGAAGAGTTTAAAAGGTTGATCAATAGAAGTAATTTTCAATATGATTTTTAATCTAATATTATCAGTAATTATCCAATTATAGAATTAAGTAAATTAATACAATGTTCATTATAAATTTAGTTAAAATTGAAAAATTTTTGTTTTTAACGATATTATTTTTCTTATTTATACCTTTATCTATTAATATTCAAATAATTCATCTGTATCTATGGAATATCCCTTTGTTTTTAATGTTTTTTCTATATTTCAAGAGACTTCTAAAAAAAAATAAAATACATTTTAAAATTGATTTATGGTATTTTTCAATATTACTATTAATTATTAGTTTATTTGCTGCAACCATTATTGGTAAAAATTTTAAAGAAAATTTGCCTCATTTATTTCAATTTATTTCGTCAATTTTTTTTTCAATCTATGTAAGAAATAATTTTAACATAATTATAAATATTAAACAGATATTAATATTTTCAATTATAGCATTATCAGTTCAATCATTTATAGGATTATTTCAAAATTTTACTCAATCTCAATTTGGTAATATCAAATCTTATTTTGGTTCAGAAATTGATAATAGTTTTGATGTTTTAGATTCATCAATAATTTTTAGTAGAGTACTTGGAACATTAGATCAACCTAATATTTTAGGTAATTGGATAGTTGCATTATTTCCATTTGTTGTTTACAGTTTATATAATGAAAAAAAATATAATTTTTCTAATATTTTATATTATTTATCACTGATATCTATATTTTTAAGTTTTTTTTGCTTATTATTAACATTTTCAATTGGTAATATAGCTATTTTTATTTTTCTATTAATAGTATCATTGATAACAGTTTTTTTTAAAAAAATTATATATCTTAATTTTTATAAATTCAAAATTCCTACTTTAAATATTTTATTTTTAAGTTTCGCCACAATTTTAGGTGGTATTTTTTTTTCATATGATAAAATAATTTCTTTATATGATGCAGTATATTACAGAGTTGAATTAAAACAAGATTCAGTTAAACAAGAAGCTTCAACTTCTTTTAGAACAGAAATGAATAAATCTGCTATTTTGTATTTTATAAATTATCCATTTTTTGGTTCAGGCTACAACAATTCAAAATTCATTTATAGTAAAGTAAATACTAATATTCCAAATAGATGGGATCATAGGGTCCATAATATATATTTAGCATTTTTGGTTGAGGGAGGTATTTTTGCTTTTATAGGTTATATTTTTTTTACAATAATACCGTTAATTAAAATTATTTTTTTAAAAGATCAAATTAAATTTCCATTTATATTTACATTATTAGCTTGCTTAGCATTCATTCAAATTTATTTAACTCCAACTGCTGCAGAATTCACACCACTTTACTCAATTTTCCTTGGGAGTTCAATGGGTTTATATGATCAGGAGAGTTAATTGAAAAAAATTTTAATTAATGGCAGATTTTTATGCCAAAATATTACTGGTGTACAAAGGGTAAGTATAGAGCTCGTTAAATCATTAGATAGCTTTTTGAGTAAAAAAATAATAGATGACAAAACTTATAAAATAGATATAATCGTTCCAAGAGATAAGATGCTACATGATTTAAATTTGAAAAATATAAAAATAATTAAAAAAGGATTTTTAAAAGGTCATTTATGGGAACAATTTGAGTTACCGTTTTATTCAAAATGTGATTTATTGTTTTGCCCTGGCAATGTTGCGCCTATATTATCTTACTTTTTTAAATTTAAATTGATTACAACAGTACATGATTTATCATATAAATATTTTCCAAAAGCATATAATTGGAAATTTAGATTTGTATACAATTTAATTGTACCATTTGTAATGAAAATTTCAAATTATATTATTACTGTTTCAAAATCAGAAAAAGATTCAATTTTAAATTATTATCCAAATGTTACTAACAAAATAATAGAAATTCAAAATGGTGGTGGAGAGTTTTTTAAGACAAAAATTACTAATAAAATTAATGATTTTAATAACATTTTATATATAGGATCATTAAGTAAAAGAAAAAATGTTCATGGAATAATTGAAGCATTTATGAGACTAAAAATTGAAAAAAAAAAATTAATAATTGTTGGTGGAAATGATAATATTTTTGATGATTTTAGAATATCAAAGAAAATTAATATAGAATTTGTTGGTCAAGTTAATGATAAAAAAGTTTTATTAAGTTATTACAAAATGGCAAATGTATTCATTTTCCCTTCATTTTATGAAGCTTCACCTTTACCACCAATTGAAGCAATGTCAACCGGATGTCCCGTAATATGTTCAAATATACCTTCTCTTCTAGAAAGGTGTGGAGATAGTGCACTTTACTGTGACCCCAATGATATTGATGACATATCTGAAAAAATTAATGAAGTTTTAATTAATGAAAACTTAAGGAATGGATTAATTAGCAAAGGTTTAGAAAGAGCAAAAAATTTTACTTGGAATAATTCAGCTCAAAAAACTTTTGAAATTTTTAAAAAAGTATTATGATAAAATATTTTTATTTATATTTTATTTTACTTAGCTCATTAATTTCGCAGATAATTGGTATTCATACGCATATTTCTAGAGATGTAGATTGGGATCCAGAATATGAAAATAGACATCAAATTATTGAAAAAATAAAAAAAAATAATATAAATCTTGTTAGAATTGAAATTAATTGGCGTGAAGTTGAAAAGAACAAAGGTCGATTTAATTGGTCAGTTATTGATTCCACTATATCATTATTAAAATTAAATGATATAAACGCAATGGTTGTTTTGCATGGGATCCCAAATTGGGCCAATCCAATAAGCAATAATCTTGATCATTGGTATAATTTTGTTGAAAATGTCTTTTACAAATATGATAACTATATTTATTTATGGGAAATTTGGAATGAGCCAAATTTAAATAAATTTTGGCCTCAAGACGAAGAAGATTCTATTTTTGTAAATTTGTTTAAAAATACTTCAAATATATTAAACCGAAACCCCTCAAATACTATAATTTTAGGAGGTATTTCAAGCTCTATTAGAACGAACAATTTTCAATATTGGGAAAAATTATTTAATATGAATTTGCTTAACTATGTTGATGCTGTTGGTATTCACCCATATGATTATAGAGATTTAAAATTGATAAATTATTTTAATCAATTAAATATTTTAATTAAAAGGTATTCAAATAAAATAATACCTATTTATGTTACTGAATTTGGTAGATCGATCCATAACATAAATGAAAGTGTACAAGCAAAAACTATAATCAGAACACTTTTAGTTTATTGGTTATTAAAAGGTGAAAAGTTTATTGTTTTTGAATTTATGGATGATCAAATATTCCAGAAGAAAACAAAATATGGTATTAATACAAACAAACTGGATTCAAGGCTATCTTTTCAAGCAGTTGCTGAAATTAATGAATTGATATCTAATTCAAAAATTATTGAATATGAAATTATTAATGAATCAATTTATATTAAATATTTAAAGCGAGATGGTAAAATAGGTTATATTTTTTGGGGACATCAAAATAACAAGAATACATATTCAAATAAATTTAATTTAAATTTGGATAATTTAAATGAACATGTTTTTTTTAATCATAATAATATAATTTTTATATATGAATAATAAATGAAAATCGCTATAGTACATGACTGGTTAACTGTTTTTTCAGGGGCTGAAAAGGTTTTGGAACAAATTATTATTTGTTACCCTGATGCTGATATTTTTACTACAATTGATACTTTAAAAGATAATCAAAGGGATTTTTTAAAAAATAAAAAAGTAAGAGTATCTAAGATGCAAAATTTGCCATTTTTAAAGTCATTATACAGATTTTATGTATTACTTTTTCCAAATTTTATCAAAGAATTTGATTTATCCAGTTATGATTTAATTATATCAAGTTCTCATGCAATTGCAAAAGGTGTAAAAACTTCAAAAAATCAATTACATATTTGTTATATTCACACTCCTGCTCGATATGTATGGGATTTACGTAGCCAGTATTTAAAAGAACACGATTTAGATAAAGGAATAAAATTTTTTTTTGTTAATAGATTATTAGATAGATTTAAAAAATGGGATTTATGTTCTTCAAAGAATGTTGATTATTTCATTGCAAATTCAAATTATGTAAAAGATAGAGTAAAAAGAATTTATAATCGGGAATCAGTAGTAATATATCCACCAGTTGATGTCAAAAAATATCAAATTAATCCTATAAAAAAAAATTTTTATTTAGCAGCTTCTAGGTTAGTTTCTTATAAAAAAATTGATATTATAATTGATGCATTTTTAAAATTGCCAAATAAAAAATTGGTTGTAATAGGTGATGGACCAGAGTATAAAAAAATTAGAAATAAAATTGCTGATAATATATCTATATTAGGATACCAATCATCTGAAAATTTAGTTCATTATATGAAAAATGCTAAAGCATTTATTTTTGCAGCTGATGAAGATTTTGGGATAATGCCTGTTGAAGCACAAGCTTGTGGAACTCCAATTATTGCATTCAATAAAGGTGGCGCAACTGAAACAGTTATTAATAATAAAACGGGAATATTTTTTGAGGAACAAACATCTAAATCAATTTTCAACGCAGTTGAAAATTTTGAATTAACAAAATTTGATCCAATGGATATTAGAAAAAATGCATTGCAATTTAGTAATAAAAGATTCAGGCAAGAATTTGTTGATTTTATTAATGAGGTAATGACTAAATGAAAAGAATCTTAGTTACCGGTGGAGCTGGTTTTGTTGGCTCTCATTTATGTAAAAAATTATTGGAATATGGAAATGAAGTTATTTGCCTTGATAACATGTTTACTGGTAATAAAGAAAATATAAAAAATTTCCTAGATTTTAAAAATTTTGAATTTATACGACATGACGTTACTGAACCAATATTAATAGAAGTTGATGAAATATATAATCTAGCTTGTCCAGCAAGCCCGATACACTATCAAAATAATCCTGTAAAAACTATGAAAACTTCTGTTTTGGGAAGTATTAATATGCTAGATATTGCAAAAAAAACAAAATCTAGAATATTGCAGGCTTCAACAAGTGAAATATATGGTGATCCATTAGAACATCCACAAAAAGAATCATATTGGGGTAATGTTAATACGATTGGTTTTCGTTCCTGCTATGATGAAGGCAAGAGAAGTGCAGAAACTTTATTTTTTGATTATCATAGACAGCATCAAGTTAATATAGTAATAGCTAGAATCTTTAATACTTATGGACCTAGAATGTCTTTTGATGATGGAAGGGTAGTTAGTAATTTTATAATCCAAGCATTGAGGAGTACAGATATTACAATTTATGGTGATGGTATGCAAACTAGATCGTTTTGTTATGTAAATGATTTAGTTTCTGGACTAATCAAATTAATGGAAAGCAAATTAACTGGTCCAATTAATTTAGGTAATCCAATTGAATTTACTATTTTAGAACTTGCTAAAATTATTTTAGAACTGACTAACTCTAAATCTAGGATAATATTTAAAAAATTGCCTAAGGATGATCCAAAAATAAGAAAACCAGACATTACTAAGGCAAGAAGGGAAATATCTTTTGAACCTAAAATCGAACTACATGAAGGATTGAAATTGACAATAGAAGATTTTAAAAATAGACTTTAGTATGGATCATCTTAGACAAAAAATCAAAATTTTTAGATTACTTGATAAAACTCTTGATCTTTTATTGATTATTTTATCAATAAGATTCGCTATAATCTTTGAAAGAATTCTACATTCTTCCCCTTGGTACCAACTTGACTCAAATTCATTTAATATTATAGTTTTACCTTTTTTATTACTAATTTGGTATTATTTAATTAAATATAATGAATCTGACTATCTATACAGAATCACTCCTTATAAAAACTATTTTACAAGCGTTTTATTTGTAACTTTTTTAGGTTTATCAACACTCATTTCAATAAAGTTTTTAATTAAATATGATTTATTTTATAGAAGTACTATTGTGTTCTTTGGTTGTGCATCATTTATCTTATTGTTTTTAAAAAGGGTTTTCTTAAAAACAATACTGAATAAAATTCGAAGCTACGGTATTGATCAAAAACATATTCTTATAATAGGTTGGGATCATAAATGTAAAGATTTAATAAATCAATTTGAAAAAAATATTGAATTTGGAATTGTTGTAAAACATATTATTGATCCCCTTAAAATTTCAAAAAAAGAATATTTTAAATCAATACCAATATCAACTGATTTAAATAATCTTGAAAACATAATTTTAAATAATGCAATTGATGAAGTATTTATAACAAATAGTTCAAAAAAAAATAATACTTTAAATAATATTTTTTCACTTTTAAATGCTTGCGGTGTTAATTATCACGTTATGGTTGATTCTTTAGGTTTGAAGGTTGATAATGATAAATTGAGAATTGATCCAATTTTAGGATATTTTTATGGTATACCAACGATTTCATATCACGCTATTAAAGCTGATTTATATAGTCTTTATATCAAAAACTTTTTAGAAAAAATATTTGCATTTATAATTTTAATTTTATCTTCTCCTTGTATAATAATTTTTAGTTTTCTTATTAAAATAAACTCTAATGGAAATATTTTTTTTAAACAAGAACGAATTGGTTTACATGGAAGAAAATTTTATGCAATTAAATTAAGAACTATGATAAATGATGCTGAAGATGAGAAAAAAAAATTATTGAAATTAAACGAATTAGATGGACCTGCATTTAAAATGGAAAATGATCCTAGGGTAACTTTTATTGGACGTTTTTTAAGAAAATATAGTTTTGATGAATTACCTCAACTTATAAATGTTATAAGAGGCGAAATGAATTTGATTGGTCCAAGACCACTTCCTGTTTCAGAAGTTAAAAATATGAATGATAAGTCTTTTTTAAGAAGACACAGTATGAAGCCAGGTATAACAGGACTATGGCAAGTTAATGGTCGAACTGATGTTAAAAATTTTGATAATTGGATAAAGTTAGATCTAGAATATATAGACAATTGGAGTTTATGGTTAGATTTAAAGATTGCAATTAAAACGATACCAACGATAATTAAAGGTTCTGGGAAATGATATGCAAAAATATGTAATAATAATTTTATTTCATTTTTTAATGAGCCAAGGTGTTAATACTTATCTATCATACAATGAAAAAATATACATTGAAATTGAAGCCATAAAAAAAAATAATGAATTTAATGAGTTATTTATTTTCCCTGGAATTCAAAAAAAACCTAAAAACAAACTTAATCTAATTAAAAAATATAGTAAACTATTAAAACTAGAGCCTATTTTTGCATTGAGATATAGCAACATTGGATTTGAAATTGATGAAGAAAATACGCCATCAAAAGCAATATGGATAACGCCAGGAATACACTTGAGTAGTCAAATACCTTTTTATTATAATTTTACTTCATCTTGGTTTTATATTTGGACAGATTTTTACAAACATGCTGCATATGGTTTTAATGGTGAAATTATCTTAAGAAATAAAAAATTGTTCAACTATAATCCATATCATTCAATCGAATATTACGAGCAATCTACTAATATGTTCAAAGGTATTGAGTTTGACGAAGGACAGGGTGGAATAGCGTTTATTTCCCCATCATTTAATATCATTTTGGCTAAAATGAAATCTAATTTAGGTCCGTTCTTTAGAGATAATTTAAGTATTTCTAAATCAGCTCCTAGTTTTCAACAAATACGTCTTGTTAAGAAATTTGCTGGTAAAAAAAATATATTTTTTACATATATTTTTGGTTCTCTTAATTCTAATTTAGTTGATTCAACGCTATTAAACAATTATACTGATATAATTGAAAATTATAGATTGCCTAAAATATCAAAGTATGTTGTTTTACACAGATTAGATGTTAGTTTTAGTAACTCATTTAGATTAGGTATGTATGAAAAATTAATTTTTGGAGCAAGACCAATTCCAATAGAATATTTAAATCCATTAATACCCTTTTGGTCAGCTCAGCATAGTCTCGGAGATTTAGATAATTTACTTATAGGCATAGATTTTTCGTATTTAAAAGGTAAAAATCGATTTATAGGCTCTTTTTTTATGGATGAATGGAATCCTTATGTAACTTTTAATAAAAATAAAAATAGAAATTGGTTTGGTTATCAATTAGGATTATCAAGGTTAGAATCTATAAATAGAAAAGATTTATTATTTAAATTAGAATATACAAAGCTTGATCCAAGGGTTTATAATCATAGATTTGAAATTAATGAACCTAGTCATCATAATTATAATTTAGGATTCTGGACAGGAGGTCATACAGAGGATGTGTGGTTTTCTGTAATATATTTAATAAATGAAAAATCATTAATAAATTTTAACTATGAAATTACAAGAATTGGTCAACAAAATATTTATAACCAATATAACAATATTAAAATTGATTTTTTAAATGGAATTGTAAAAAAGAGAACTGTTTATTCAATTATGTACACATATAAACTTGCATTTTTTGATTATAAGATTAGTTTTAAATTATATGATACTTTAAATTTAGGTTATAAACAAAATAAATTTAATGAATTATCATTTTCATTAATGTATAATATTTCTTACTAAAATTTATGAAAGCTAAATATATTTAAATGTTATCATTGCAATTTATTAGAAAAAATCAGGACATGGTTCTTGATGCATTAAAATCTAAAAAGGTTATACTCAACCTTGAAACCATTTTAGAGATAGATACTGAAAGAAGAGATTTAATAAGGAATGTTGACGATTTAAAAGCTAAAAGAAATAAAGTTTCGCAACTTATTTCAATCAAGAAAAAAAATAATGAAAATTCAGATGAAGAAATCAAGAATATGCGTTCTGTATCTGAAAATATAAAAAGATTAGATGACAAATTAAAAAAAAAATTAAAAAAATTAAACTCACTTTTATTGTATATCCCAAATATATTTCATAATTCAGTACCAAGTGGTTTATCTGAAGAAAATAATATTTTAGTTCGAGAATGGGGAAAAAAACCAGATCAAAACAAGGATTACAAAGACCACGTTCATCTTTGTGATAAATTAAACTTGACTGATTTTTCTAGAGCATCAAAAATGTCAGGATCTGCATTCCCCTTATACACAAATCTTGGTGCAAAGCTAGAACGTTCTTTAATAAATTTTATGTTGGATTACCACATAAAGCAGCATGGTTATTCAGAGCTTATGCCTCCATTTTTGACTAATAGAGAAGCTACTACAACAACTGGTCAATTACCCAAATTAGAAGATGATATGTATTACATAGAATCCGATGATTTGTTTTGTATTCCAACAGCTGAAGTTCCTGTCACCAATATGTATGCTAATGAAATTTTGAGGCAAGATGATCTTCCTTTAAAACATGTTGCATACAGCGCTTGTTTTCGAAGAGAGGCAGGAAGTTATGGTAAAGACACTAGAGGCTTGTTGAGAGTTCATCAATTCAATAAAGTTGAAATGGTAAATTTTGTAGTGCCGAGCCAATCTTATGAATTTTTAGAAAAATTAACGAAGGATGCTGAAGATATATTGCAAGAATTAAATTTACATTATAGAGTGATATCTCTTTGCAAAGGAGATATTTCTTTTGCTGCAGCTAAATGCTATGATATTGAAGTATGGTCTCCGGGAGAACAAAAATATCTTGAAGTATCAAGCTGTAGTAATTTTGAATCTTTTCAGGCAAGAAGAGGAAATATAAAATATAGATGCAATAAAGATCAAAAGGTTCATTTTGTTCACACACTTAATGGATCTGGTTTAGCTACACCAAGATTAATGGTTGCATTGTTAGAAACTTATCAGAACGATGATGGGTCAATTTCTATACCAAAAGTATTACAACCATACATGGGAATAGATGTTATTAAAAAATAAATTGATTTTAGTATTTACATTCTTTCTTAATTATTTACTCGCAGAATCTGATTCAAGTATAAATCATTTAGATTCTTCTTCAACTAAGGTTTTGAATAAACTAGAATACATCAGTATTGATACTTTAGAAATTCAACCTTTAAAAGATATTGCAAAAGAAAACAAATATAGCATTGACTCATTAAATGTATATGATCATTGGGAAATAATTGAATCCAGAATAGAAGAAGCAAAAACATTATTAGCTGAAGCAGTCATATCAGACATGTCCGGTGATACTTTGGATGCTTTATTTAAGTTTGAAATTTTATTTGAGTCATTAGCAGGTATAAAAGTAGAAGAAAGTAATAATGAATTTTATTATTTAGAATATAACAAAATTTTAAATGCAACTATTACTTATTTTGCTAACAATGCTGAAACAGTTAATAAAATTGAAACTGGATTGTCAACTGCTTTACTTAAGGACAGATTAAATCAATATATATATGCTCAAACTCTGGAAGATTTAGAGTATGTGGAAGAATCAGTTGAAATAATTGAAGGTCATATACCAATCACCTACAATAGTAAAGTTAACAGTATTATTAAATTTTTTCAAAAAGACGGAAGACGAAGTGTTCAGAATTGGTTAAATAGAATGGAAAAATATAAGGCAATAATGTTACCGATTCTTGAAGAGGAAAATGTTCCTCCTGAATTATTTTATGTTGCAATGATTGAAAGTGGCTTAAACGCAAGAGCATTATCATATGCATATGCATCAGGGTATTGGCAGTTTATTTCTTCAACAGCTAAGATTTATGATCTTAAAAAAGATCATTGGGTTGATGAAAGAAGTGATTTCGAAAAGTCTACCAGAGCTGCCGCTAGATACTTCAAGGATCTTCATTCATATTTTGGTGATTGGTATTTATCTTTAGCTGCTTATAATTGTGGTCAAGCAAGAGTAAATAGAATCATAAAAAGACAGGGTACAAGAGATTATTGGAAATTAACACGACTCCCTAGAGAAACAAGAAATTATGTACCAAATGTAATGGCTGCAATTTATGTTGCACAAAATCCTGAAAAATATGGTTTTAAAATTGAATCTGAACCATTATTAGATTGGACTGTTAAAGAAGTAGACAAAACTGTTGAAATCAAAGAAATAGCAAAAATTATTAATTCAACTGAGCAAGAACTAATTAAGTATAATCCTGAACTAAAAAGAAAAGTTATTCCTTTATTAAAAGATGATGCAAAGTACTTATTGAGATTACCAAATCCAGTCCCAGAAAATTTTGATTCTCTGTTTGCTTTAATCCCCACTACAAATGTTATAGAGCCTATAATTCATAAAGTTAAATATGGTGAAAATTTATGGTTAATTGCAAAAAAATATAATGTTACAATATCTGATATTCAGTCTTTAAATAAAATTAAAAATCGTAATAAGATTAAGCCGGGAATTAAACTAAAAATACCAAATGATGGTTACATACCTCAACCTTCAAAAGTGTATTACACTGTTAAGAGAGGTGATACATTGAGTGAAATTGCTCAAAAATATAAAACTTCAGTTAGAAAAATTAAAAGATTAAATGGACTAAGGAATAATAAAATAAGAATTGGTCAAAAATTAGAAATACATAAATAATTTATGATACTAGAAAAAATAAAATCCAATCCTATAAAAATTATATTATTTATAATAGTATTATTAGTTTTTACTAGCTCTGGATTTGAAAATTTAAGCAATATGAAAAAAAACAAAATTGGACTAGTGGAAATTGATTTTCCTATCATGAGTTCCAGAGATGTTGTAGATGATTTAAATTATTTTAAAAATAGAAATGATATAAATGCTATTGTTGTAAGAGTTGATTCCCCCGGTGGAAGTGTTGCTGCAAGTCAAGAAATATATCATAAAATAAAAGGAATAGCTGATAATTTCAAACCTGTTTACATATCAATGGGAAACGTTGCTGCATCTGGTGGTTATTATCTTTCATTGGGTGCTGATACAATTATAGCAAATTTAGGGACTACTACAGGTTCTATTGGAGTTATAATGGGATATCCTATTATAGATGATTTAATGAATGATATTGGTATTGAGTATAATACTGTAAAGAGTGGTTCGTTCAAAGATTCGGGATCCTCATTTAGAAAAAGTACAATAGAAGATCAAAAATATTTTGAAAATTTAGTTAAAGACTTGCATAGTCAGTTTGTTGATGTAATAGTTAAAGAAAGAAATATAAAAATTGAATTAGTAGAAAAACTAGCTAATGGTAAAGTTTACTCAGGTAAACAGGCCCTAGACTATAATCTTATAGACTTGATTGGTACTCTTGATGATGCATTTATGATTGCTAATAATAGTATAGGTAATGCAAAAGATCCTATTATTATTTTGCCTCCACAAGAAAAGGGAGGTATATTTGACATCATTTTTAACAATATAAACAGTGGTACAAACACTTTAATTAATATGACTTATCCAAAACCATTATATAAAATGATGTTTTGAGGAGATAATTATGACAAAAGCAGATATAATTGATGAGGTTTCAGAATTAACTGGTCTTACAAAAGTTGAGACAGAAGCAGTATTTGAAGGTGTTATTTTAACAATTTCAAATGCTTTAAAAAGACAGGATAGAATTGATATTAGAGGTTTTGGAAGTTTTCAAGTTAAAAAAAGGAAAGCAAGAGATGCAAGAAATCCTGCAACACAAGAATTATTAAGACTTAAAGAACGATACGTACCAGTGTTTAAAGTATCTAATTTGTTAAAAGAACAAATTAATAAAAATATTTGAATAATTAAGGAGTAGTTATGCCCTGCGGTAAGAAGCGTAAAAAACGTAAAATGAATACTCATAAGAGGAAAAAACGTTTAAGAGCTAACAGACATAAAAAGAAAAATAAATAAGTAGAAATATTTTTTTCTCGTTTAATATAGTTGCATAAAATGGAATTCACTAAAAATCCTAGTGTTCACAGCGTAACTCAATTAAATAATAGAGTAAAATCATATATTGAAAAAAAATATAGCTCAATCTATGTAACAGGTGAAGTATCATCATATCAATTATACCCATCTGGTCATAGTTATTTTGTTTTAAAAGATGTGAGTTCTGAAATATCTTGTGTTTTTTTTAATGCAAAATTATCTAACACATTGGATATAAGGCCTGGAATGCAATTGACATTAAAAGGGAAAGTTTCTCTTTATACAGCTAAAGGTAAATTTCAATTTATAGTAGATTCTTTATATCCAATAGGACATGGTATTATTCATGATAATTTTGAAAAATTAAAAATAAAATTAAAAAATGAGGGTCTTTTTTTAGATGAAAATAAAAAAAAGATTACAAAATTTCCAGTTACAGTTGGTATTATAACATCTTTGAGGGGTGCTGTTATTAAAGATGTTATTAAGGTTTTTAAAAATAAAGCACCTAACGTTCAATTAATAATTCGAAATACAATTATTCAAGGTAGCTCAGCTGTAAAAGAAATATCCGACGCTATCAAAGATCTTAACAATTTTAATAGAATAGATACCATAATTCTTTGTAGGGGTGGTGGAAGCATCGAAGATTTAGCTCCGTTTAACGATGAAAAAGTAGTAAGATCGATTTTTAAGTCTAGTATCCCTGTAATTTCTGGTGTAGGCCACGAAACTGACTTTACATTAACTGATATGGTAGCAGATGTTAGAGCATCAACACCTACAGCTGCAGCAGAAATTTCTGTTTATTACAGATCGGAAATATTGCAACGCCTAGATTTACAAAATAAAAAAATAAATTATTTAATTATTAATAAAATAAATAATATTAAGTCACAAATTAAATCATTTAAAAATAGAAAAGCCTTTTATATTCTAGAGCATAAATTATTAACATTCAAACGTCAATTATCGTCAAACAAAAAAGATCTTGTTTTGAATGTGAAAAATAAATTTTCTAATTATCATAATAAAATAAATATTCTAAAAAGTTACTTTGAAAATTTAGATCCAGATAAAGTATTATCAAAGGGATATGCTATTGTTAAATTAAATGGAAATATTATTTCAGAAAAAGATAATATATCTATTGGTGAAAAAATTAAAATTTATTTAAAAAGTAAAAAAATTAAAAGTGAGATATTAAAAATTGAAAAAAAATAAAAATCAAAATATTGAGTTAAATTTAAAAAAAATAGATTCAATTGTTGAAGAAATGGAACTTGACAATACTAAACTTGATAGGATAATTGAGTTATATAAAGAGGGAATAGATTTAATAAAGCAATGTGAATTACAAATAAATACTGCTGAAAAAGAAATTAAGTTGTTGGTCAATAGGAATGGAGATTTGGAAGATGTTGAGGTAGAATTAAATTGATCATAGGATGTACAGGAAATTATGAAAAAACAAATTTCTATAAAATTATAGAAAAATTAATTCCATTTATTGAAAAAAGTAAGCATACTCTAATTATTGATGATGAAATTCCCTTTGAAAAATCTTTTGACAAAGTTAAATCATTGGATGAAATTTGTAAAAAATGTGATTTTTTAATTACTATTGGTGGAGATGGAACAATATTATCTACTGCTCGAAAGATTAAAAATAAAGTAATCCCTATTTTTGGTATACATATTGGTGGTTTAGGTTTTTTGACACACTCAAATGCCGATAATTTCATTCATTCATTAAAAGAAATATTTTCTTCTAATTATTCTGTTGTAGATAGAATGATCCTAAAAACTGAAATTGAAAATACAAATAAGGTTTTTTATGCAATAAATGATATTGTAATTGATCAGGGTAGCTCTCCAAGAATTTTAGAAACTAATGTATCAATTTCAAATACTCATTTAAACAAATATAAGAGTGATGGTATTATAATTTGCACACCCTTAGGTTCTACTGCATATTCTTTGTCAGCAGGTGGACCTATTATAACTCCTTGGCTGGATGTTATTTCAATTACACCTATCTGTCCCCATTCATTATCAGCTAGACCAATATTGCTATCAGCTGATGATGAAGTAAAGATTGATTTTAATGATGAGCAAATTGGTATGAAAATAACTATTGATGGACAGCTTAGCTTTGAAATAGAATATTCTGATAAGATTATAATTTCAAGACATGATTTAAACATTAAGTTTATAAATCTAAATAGTTCTGATTATTATTCGAATCTTAGAAATAAAATGGGTTGGTTAGGAAATGTTAGGTAAAACTTTAATATTTAGTTTATTATTTCTAAGTTGCCAAGGTAGTCAGGAAAAATCTTTTATTCAGTTAACAAATGCATTTTTTGACTGGTATTATAAAGCATATCCCGTTGTAGCATCCCAAAATGGAATACATTTATATGATTATAAGTATCCAAATTTAAGTAAAAATGCAATAGATCAAACCCTAGATGATTTGAATAGATTTATAATAGAGCTTGATCAAATTGATGATACGAAACTCAGTAAAGAGAATCAAATTGATTATAAGATTTTAAATGATAAAATGGATGAAATGAAATTTGATTATGAAATTCTCAAAAATTATCAAAAATCAATGATATTTTATTTAAAAAATATAAAAAATGGATTGAAATTTATTGATTATGAAAGTAGAAATTCATTCTATAATTATTTATCAAGGTTAAACCAAATTCCTGCAATCATAGATAACGCAAAAATAAACGTTTTAAATAAAAATAATACTATTTTGGATTTTAAAGAAATTGAAGAAATTGAATCTATAATTAATGATAAAAATTTTGATTTTTATGAAAGAAATATAAACATAGATACCCTTGATTTTGTATCAAAACAATCAAGAAATAAATTAAATGAATTAAAGAAAATTTTACAAACCCAATCGGAATATTTTGAAGGGAATTCAATTACAAAGAATATTTTTGATATGAAAATTTCATATAATTTTCATGATGATCATATTTACAAAGAAAGTGAAATTTATAGAGATCTAAATAAATTATATGAAAAAATGCTTAAAATTGCACTTCCAATTTTTTTAGTCAACAATGATGAACCTGTATGGATAAATAAAAGTGATACAATTCAAGTTATTAATAATGTTCTTTCACAAATTAAGTCATCAGACTTCAAAAATAAATCAGACTTCATTCTTGAAAGAATGACGCAAAATATTAAAAGTGCAGAAAATAATCATTTATTTAAAATATCTAATTTTTATAATTATAAATTTACTATTAAAGATAAAGAATCTATCTACGATGATTATCTTACGTTTTATAAAAATGGAAGTTTCTCAGATACTAAAAATATTGTTATTGAAAGTTATAATATTGTTGATACACTTAATTTAATTGATAGGCATTCATTAGGTTTACAAGATAATGAAACATTAAATTTTTTAATAATGAAAAATATTTTTCCAGGAAATTTATTCTTGAAGTCTAAAATTAATAATAAAACAATGGTAAGAAAGTCTTTTGAAAATATTTCATTTCAAAAAGGATGGAATCTATATGCAATTGATTTAATGTTAAATACTTTTAGTGATTATGATAATAAGCATAAATTGATTTTTTTAGAACACTTAGTTAAATCAATTATAAATTATATTATTGATTATAAACTAAATACTGGTTTAATAGATAAAAATAATGCAATTGATTTGATGATAAAACTAGGCTTTTACAGTAAACATCAGGCGAGATTATCTATTGATAATTTTATTATTTATCCTACTCAAAGTTCAATTGAGTATCTAAGCTACAAAAATATGAAAAATATAGAAAAAATCTGTAAAAAAAAGTTTGGAAGAAAATTTAATCTTAAGATTTTTAATGAAAAAATCATATCGTTAAATCATTTGAATTTTGAACAAATAAAAAATGAAATGTTAAAATAAAAAAATAAATGAAGAAAAAAAATATTACATATACCAAATATTTAAACATAGATAAACTTTTAAGTCTTCAAAAGATGGAGTCAGAAAAACACAATGATAAGAAGCATGATGAAATGCTTTTTATTATTATACATCAATCTTATGAACTTTGGTTTAAGCAGATCATTTATGAATTAGATTCAATTATTAATTTATTTTCATCAAATTATGTTCAAGAACAAAACCTTGGTATTGTTATATCAAGAATAAATAGAATCATTGAAATTCAAAAATTACTAATTAATCAAATGTCTATCCTTGAAACTATGACTCCAATGGATTTCTTAGAATTTCGAAATTATTTAAACCCAGCATCAGGCTTTCAAAGTGCGCAATTTAGAATTATAGAAAATAAATTGGGTTTGAGGCTTGAGGATAGAATCAAATTTGATAATAAAAATTATGATGATTACATAGATGCTAGTGAAAAGAAAATTGTCAATAACACAGAAAATGATTTATCATTATTTGAATTGATTAAGAAATGGTTGGAGAGAACACCATTTTTGCAGTCAAGTGAATTTAATTTTTGGATTGAATATGAAAAAGCAGTTTATTCTGCAATAGAAAGAGATATTAATGATATTCAAAATAACAAAAATCTTAATGAAGATGCTATGCAAAGCAGTATAAAACACTATGATTCAATCAAAAATAACTTTAAGAAGTTATTTTCTAAAAATGGTTTTCCAAATGATAAAAACAGATTATCTCAAAAAGCCATTTTAGGTGCAATTTTCATTCTTTTATACAGAGATGAACCTATTCTACAACTACCTCATAAATTGTTGTCTCAATTAATTGAGATGGATCAACTATGGACAAATTGGAGAAGTAAGCATTCTTTATTAGCTTTTAGAATGATTGGTGCCAAAATAGGAACAGGCGGTTCATCTGGATATAAATATTTGAATAAAGCTACTAGCAAACATACTATTTTTTCAGATATAACAAATTTATCTACATATATAATACCTAGAAACGAATTACCCAAATTACCAGATGAAATAAAACATCAATTGGGATTTTATTTTACTTATGGAGAAAAAAAATAATGTCCAAATTTATAAATATTAATATTCTAGTTTGTGGATCTTCAGAAGGTATTGGATTACAAACAGCTATTGAATTTTCAAAAAATGGTGGGAACATTACATTATTTGCTAGAAATGAAAAAAAACTTGATAATGCATTAAAAAAATTGAACACTTCCTACAATCAAAAACATAAATTTTTAGTGGGAGATTTTAATAATTATTCTAATATAAAAAATATTATATCAAAAGACTTAAACAAAACTAAATACAATATACTAATTAATAATTCAGGTGGCCCTAAGGGAGGAAAAATAATTGATTCATCTGAAGAAGAATTTATCAATACCTTTAATAGACATTTAATTTGTAATCATATACTAACAAAGAAACTTATAAATCATATGATAAAAACAAAATATGGAAGAATCATTAATATTATATCTACTTCTGTTAAACAACCTATTATTGGACTTGGAGTATCAAATACTGTTAGAGCAGCTGTAGCTGCTTGGGCAAAAACTTTATCTTTAGAAATTGCTATTAATGGTATTACAATAAATAATATACTCCCCGGTTATACTAAGACATCAAGATTAGATGAAATCATAAGGCATAAAGCAAATAAATTAAATATTGATATAAACGATGTAATTAAAAATTTAAAAAGTACTGTTCCATTAGGGAGGTTTGCAAACCCTGATGAAATTTCAAAATTAGCTATATTTTTAGCATCCAAAGACTCAGAATATATTAATGGAGTTAGTATTCCTGTAGATGGTGGAAGATTAACATCATTATGAAAAAGATAAAAAATTATATTAATGGAGAATTTTTAGAAAGTAGTACTAAAAATAAAATTGATAACATTAATCCTGCTACTGGTAAAATTATAAGTACTTTCCCACGAAGTAATCACAATGATATCGCTCTAGCTGTTAATGTTGCAAAAAAATCTTTTCTTTCATGGAAGAATCTTTCAACAAAGGAGAGGGCTGGTTATTTAATAAAATTAGGAGAAGAAATTAAGAAAAATGCTAATGAATTAGCTGCTGCTGAAACTATTGATACTGGTAAACCTATACAATTATCAAAAAAAATGGATATATCTAGATCTTCTAAAAACCTAATTTATTTTGGTAATGCAATAATTCACAATTCTTCTGAATTTCATAAAATGGATAATAATACATTTAATTATACATTGAGACAACCAGTTGGCGTCGTAGGTTGTATTGCTCCTTGGAACTTACCATTATATCTTCTTACTTGGAAAATTGCACCAGCCTTAGCTACAGGAAACACTGTCATCGCTAAACCTTCGGAATTAACACCATACACAGCATATTTATTATCAAAAATATGTAAGAAAATAAATTTACCTAAGGGTGTATTAAATATTATTTATGGACTTGGCTCTGAAGCTGGGGAAGCGTTAGTTCTACATAAAGATGTTCCCATTATAACATTCACTGGTGGAACTGAAACTGGTAAAAAAATAATGAAGAATTCGGCAAGAAATTTAAAAAAAATATCTCTTGAACTTGGAGGAAAAAATCCAAATATTATCTTTGATGATGCTGATATAAATTTAGCAGTTGACATATCAATTAAGTCATCCTTTTTGAATCAGGGTCAAATTTGCTTATGCGGATCTAGAATATATGTTCAAAAAAATATATATAAAAAATTTAAAATTAAATTTTTGCGAAAAGTTAAAAAATTAACTGTTGGTGATCCAGAAGATATCAATACTGATTTAGGTGCAATGATATCAAAAGACCATTTCAGGAAAGTTATGGGATTTATTGAAAAAGCAAAGCAGGAAGGTGCATCAATTATTCAAGGTGGAAATTCAGTAAGTAATGATGGTAAATTAAAAGGTGGTTTTTTTATTGAACCCACTGTAATAGAAGATGCAGATATAAATTCTGAAATTAATCAAAAAGAAATTTTTGGTCCAATTGTTTCTCTAAACTATTTTGATAATGAAGAAGATGTTATAAATTCTGCAAATAATACAAATTACGGACTGTCAGCGTCAATTTTTACGAATGACCTAAATAGAGCCCATAGAGTAGCTAATTTAATTGATGCTGGTACAATATGGATAAATACTTGGTTGTTGAGAGATCTTAGAGTTCCATTTGGTGGAATGAAACATTCAGGTATTGGAAGGGAAGGAGGTATTGACTCCCTTCAATTTTTTACAGAATCTAAAAATGTTTGTGTTAAGTATGAATGATAAAATAAAATTTTCTAAAAATGCACCTGAACCTGTTGGTTCTTATCCACATGCAAGAATTGTTGGAGATTTCATTTATTTATCTGGTATTGGTCCAAGAGAGAAAAATAAAAAAAATATACCAGGTGTTAAATTAGACTCTAAGGGTAACATAGAAGATTATGATATTGAAATACAATGCCATTCAGTTTTCAAAAATGTGAAAAATGTATTAAATGATATCGGTTTAGAGTGGAACGATCTAATCGACGTCACTGTTTTTCTTACCAATATGAAAGATGATTTTAAAAAATATAATTCCATTTATGAAGAATACTTTAAAGATAATCAACCATGTAGAACAACAGTTGGAATAAATTCATTGCCAACACCAATTGCTATTGAATTGAAATGTATTGCATATAGAAAAAGGAAATAAAATGTTACCTCCAATTAATTTTAAAAAATGGATCGAAGAAAACAGACATCTTCTAAAACCACCAGTTGGTAATAAAGTAGTATATAAAGATTCTGAATTTATTATTATGGTTGTTGGAGGACCTAATATAAGAAAAGATTACCATGTAGATGAAGGTGAAGAATTTTTTTACCAATTGGAAGGTAATATGATATTGAAGACTATACAAGAGGGAAAAGTTGTTGATATAAAAATAAATGAAAATGAGATTTTTTTATTGCCCCCAAAAATTCCTCATTCACCACAAAGATTTGAAAATACAATAGGTCTGGTAATTGAAAGAAGAAGAAGACAAAATGAGTTAGATGGATTTCAATGGTACTGTGATAATTGTAATGCTTTGCTCTATGAGAAATATATTTTTTTAGATGACATAGTTAAACAGTTACCTCAAATCTTTGATGAATTTTGGGATAATATTGAATTCAGAACTTGTAAGCAATGTTTTGCATTGTTAGAAAAGCCATAATGTTTAAAATTGATATTCATACACACATCATCCCACATGACATAAATGATTTAACAAAACATTATACAGATAATAGATTTTTGCAATTAAAAAATCTAAAACAAAGCTCAGCTGATCTTTATAGAGAAAATTCATTTTTCAGAAAAATTGAATGCAATTGCTGGAATCCTAAAAAAAGATCAAGTGATATGGTTCATTCTAATGTTAATATGCAAGTATTATCAACAATACCAGTATTGTTTTCTTATTGGGCAAACCCTTCAGAATGTCTAGAATTATCTAGATATCTAAATGACCACATATCTGAAACAGTTAGATTATATCCGCATAAATTTTTTGGTCTGGGTACAATCCCAATGCAAAAAAACGATTTTGCTATTGATGAAATGGATAGATGCATAAATGATTTAAAATTACATGGTATTGAAATTGGTACAAATATTAACGGCGATAATTTATCTGAAAAAAAATATGAACCAATTTTTGAACATGCTGAAAAAATAAATTGTCCAATTTTTGTTCATCCTTGGGATGTTATGGGAGAAAAATCTATAAGTAAGTATTGGTTACCTTGGTTAGTTGGTATGCCCGCAGAAATTTCAAGAGCAATATGCTCTTTAATTTTTGGAGGAATTTTAGAAAAATATCCAAATTTAAAAATTGCTTTTGCGCATGGAGGTGGTTCATTCCCTTATACAATAGGTAGAATAGATAGGGGGTTTAAAGCTAGACCAGACTTATGTGCAATTGATAATAATGTTTTGCCTTCAAATTATTTGTAAAATTTTTATATTGATTCATTGACTCATAGTAAAGAGTCTTTAAAATATCTTATCAAAACAGTTGGATATAAAAATATAGCATTAGGTACAGATTATCCTTTCCCCCTTGGAGAAAGTGAACCAGGTAAATTAATAGAATCATTAAATCTATCAAATAAAATTAAGAAAAGAATATATTCAGGTACAGCTTTTGAATGGTTAGGAATAAATGAAAAAAAATATTTATAATAACTCTTTACAATTTTCTAAAAAAGTTGATTCAAATGATAAATTATTTAATTTGAAAGATAAATTCCATTTCCCAATCATAAATGGTTCTAGATCAAGTTTGTATTTTTGCGGTAATTCGTTAGGCCTTCAACCTAAAGAAACAAAAAAAGATATCTTACAAGAAATTGATGATTGGAAAAATTTAGCTGTTGAAGGACATTTTAAAGCAAAAAAATCTTGGTTTAACTATCATTCTTATCTTTGTGAAGCATCTTCAAAAATTGTTGGATGTAAATATGAAGAAACCGTAATTATGAATTCTTTAACTGTAAATTTACATTTATTAATGGTTTCATTTTACAAACCCAATAAAAAGAAAAAAAAAATATTAATTGAAGAAAATGCATTTCCATCTGATTTTTATGCTGTAAAATCACAGTTAAAATTTCATAATAATGATCCTGTAAATGATCTGATTATTGTTCGTAAAGATAAAAATCATTTATTTTCAACTGAAAAAATAATTAATACAATTGAGAGAAATAAAGATCAAATTGCTATGATTTTACTGGGAGGAGTAAATTATTTAACGGGACAATTATTGGATTTAAAAAAAATTACAACTGTAGCAAAAGAAAATGGATGTATAATAGGATTAGATTTAGCCCATGCTGCTGGAAATGTTAATTTGAAATTGCATAGTTGGGGAGTTGATTTTGCAGCTTGGTGTGGATATAAATATTTAAATGGAGGTCCTGGTGCACCATCAGGTATATTTATAAATTCAATATATCATCAGAATTCTGATCTTAAGCGTTTTGAAGGATGGTGGGGACATGATAAAACATCTAGATTTGAGTTGCAATCTCATTTTAAACCAATGGTTTCTGCTGAAGCATGGCAGTTATCTAATCCTCCAATTTTTTCAATGGCAGCTTTGTTGTCAAGTTTAAATATTTTTAATAGTGTTGGTATGAAAAATTTATTAGATAAAAGTAATCAATTAACTTCTTATCTTGAATATCTTTTGATTGATAGTTTGTCAGACCAAATTACAATAATTTCACCTAAGAGAAAAAATGAACGTGGATGTCAGCTTTCTATTAAATTTAAAAATTTTAATAAAGATATAGTAAAATTACTGTATAAGGAAAAGATAATATGTGATTATAGAAAACCAAATATATTGAGAATTGCTCCTGTTCCCTTATACAATTCATTTGAAGATTGTTATCATTTAGTTAAAACTTTGAAGAAAATATTAGTAAAATGAAAGAAAAAATAATAATTGGATCTGGTTTATCTGGTCCGCTTTTGGCACTGTATTTAAATCAAAAAGATTACAAAGTAACTTTGTTTGAAAAAAGAAGTGATTTAAGAAAAGAAAAAACATCTGCAGGTCGATCAATAAATTTAGCTTTGTCAGAAAGAGGAATTAACGCACTCAAGGAAGTAAACGTATATGATGAAATAAAAAACGAGCTTTTACCAATGAAAGGTAGAATGATCCATGATATAGATGGGAAAACACAATTTCAGTCATACAGTATAAATGAAAATGATTATATTAATTCTGTATCAAGAAATAAATTGAATGAAATTTTATTAAATAAAGTGGAAGAATCTTCAAATGTAAAGATTTACTTTAATCATTCTTTAGATAAAATTGAAAAAGATCTTTTGTTTTTTAAAAATAATATCAAATATAATATCAATAATAATATTATTTTTGGTACTGATGGATTTAATTCAAAAGTTAGAGATCATATTGATTCAAAAAATGAGAATAAAACAAAAATTGATTATCTGGGGCACTCTTATAAAGAATTAAATATTTCTTCAGATAAAAAAAACTTATTTCAACTTAAAGAAAATGTTTTACACATTTGGCCAAGAAATGATTTTATGTTAATTGCGTTGCCTAATACAGATAGATCTTTTACTTGTACTTTATTTTTATCAAATAAAGGCAAGATTTCATTTGATAGTTTAAAATCTAATGATGATGTGAAAAAATTTTTCAAGAAATATTTTCACGATATCTATTATTTACTTGATGATTTTCCTAATTCGTTTTTTACTAATCCAACTAGTAATTTAGGTTCAATAAAAACTACTAAGTGGAATTATGAAAATAAGTTTTGTATTCTTGGTGATGCCGCTCATGCCATTGTACCATTTTTTGGGCAAGGAATGAATGCTTCCTTTGAAGATTGTTCGGTTTTAATGTATTATTGTAATAAATATGAACATGATTGGGATAAAATCATATCAACATTTTGTAAAAAACGATTAATTGATACCAATGCAATATCACAAATGGCATTAGATAATTATATTGAAATGAGAAATTCAGTTTCTAAAAATAAATATAAAAAAAGAAAAGAAATCTCAGACAGATTATATAAAACTTTCCCAAAACTATTTATACCAAAGTATAATATGGTCAGTTTTACTTCAATTCCTTATAATGAGGTTTATAAAAAATCATTTTTACATAATAAGATTCTTGATGAGTTAGAAAATAATTATAGTGATTCTAAAGCTCTAGAATTGATAAATAAATATTTATTATGAAGAAAATAAATTCAGTAATAATCTATAATAACAAAAAATTTGAATTAGATTTAGATAAACAACATGATATTTCAATACCAGTAAACTTCAATAATACTCAACCTAATTTTTACGGATCAGAAATTGCAAAAATGAAACCATTTCACTCTGATAATGTTTCTTGGTCAGTTATAGATGGAGCATCTTGTAATGTCCCTGAGATAACTATGAATATTCACTGTAATGGTACACATACTGAATGTGTAGGACACTTATTATCAAATTATAAATCTATTGGATCAATATCAAATGATATATTAATCCCATCATTATTAATTACAGTTAAACCAAGCAAAATTAAAAATTCAAATGAAAAATATCATAAAGATAATATAAAAGATGAATTGTTTATTACTTCTAAAACTATTAAAAAAGAAATATTAAACAGTGGATTTGATAAATTCTCAGGTTTAATAATTCGAACATTGCCTAATACTAAATTAAAATTAAATAGTCGTTACCCTAAAAAAAAATATCCATTTTTATCAAATGATGCCGTTAAATTTTTAAATGAAATTGGATTAGTACATTTATTTATTGATACGCCATCTATAGATAGATATAATGATGATGGTATACTGGGTAATCATAGAATTTTTTGGTCAAAGAATAATGATATAAATTCAGAACTAAATTCTTGCTCGATTAAGACTATTACAGAGTTTTGCTACATAAATAATAAAATTAAAGATGGTTTTTATTTTGTGAATTTGCAAATTCCTAATTTTAAACTAGATGCTGCTCCAAGTAGACCAATTTTAGTTAAAACAAAATTTTTAGAATAAATTTTTAACAATTTAATGTTAAAATAATTAAATATTTTCAACTTAATGTGTAATTTATAGAATGTCTTTAAGAATTGGAATTATAGGTTTACCAAATGTAGGCAAATCAACTTTGTTTAATGCTCTAACAAAATCAGGCATTGAAGCACAAAATTATCCGTTTTGCACTATTGATCCAAATATTGGAATTGTAGAAGTACCTGATAAAAGATTAAATCAAATCAATAATATCATAAATTCTAAGAGAATTATTAGAACTACCATAGAATTTGTTGATATCGCAGGATTGGTAAAAGGTGCAAGTAAGGGTGAAGGCTTAGGNAATAAGTTTTTATCTAATATCAGAGATGTAGACGCAATAGTACATGTTGTNCGATGTTATAATGACGATAATGTTACACATGTAGAAGGTACAATTGATCCTNTAAGAGATATAGAAATTATTGAAACTGAATTAATATTAAAAGATATTGAAACAATTTTAAATAGAATTGATAAAATTAAGAGAGAAGTCAAAGCTGGAAAAAAAATAAAAGAAAATGAAATTTTAAATTTTTTATTAGAACATTTAAATAATGGCAAAAAATTAAATGAAGTTGAAATCGATGAATCTTTTCTAAAAGGTTTTAATTTATTAACAAACAANCCTGTATTATTTGCAATCAATGTTGATGAAAATCAAATTTCACATAATAATTCAGACTTATACAAAAATCTAAATATATTTTTAAATAATAGAGCTGACCATCATATTAAAGTCTGTAGTACTATAGAGCAAGAAATATCAATGCTTGACAAAAAAGAACAATTAGAGTTTTTAAAAGAATTTAATTTAAAAGAACCNGCACTAAATACATTAATAAAAGATTCATATAGAAAATTATCCCTTCATACATTTTTTACTGCTGGGCCAGAAGAAATTAGAGCTTGGGCAATTAAGTTAAAAGATACTGCTTATGATGCAGCAGGNAAAATACATACTGATTTCCAAAGAGGNTTTATAAAAGCAGAAGTTTTTCACATTAATGATTTGATTAAATTTAAAAGTGAAATATCTGTAAAAGAAGCAGGTTTAATCAGNCAGGAAGGTAAAGACTACATTATGAAAGATGGTGATATTGTTTTTTTTAAATTTAATGTGACGAATTAATAATTAATTGTATCTTTTTGTTTTATTTAAAAAATTAAAATATATTATGAATATTTACAAAATTAATAATTAGGATTATAAAGTGAAAAAAATAATTTTCAAAATGATTTTATTAACATTCTTATTTTCTGAATCTTTTCAGCAAAAACAAAAAGATGATATTGTTAATATAAAATCAAAAAACCCACTCATTCAAAAAGACATAGATTATTTAAAAAATCAATTCCAAGAAGAAAAAAAAAGAATCAACGATATTTATTTTAAAAAACAAAAAATATTAAAAACACAAAAGAAAAATGAAATAAAAGAATTAAGAAAATATTTTAGAAAAAAAGTGAATCATTTAAAAAGACAACATAAAGATCAAATATTTTTTGAAAAAGATAAAAATATAGATGTCGAAACAATAAATGAAATTAAAATAAAGGATAATTAAATTTAAATATATGATTGATTTTAAAAAAAAATATAAAAGATATCATGAAGAACTAAAAATTCTATTATGCTTTGTGCTCGGCTTTTTATTTTTAAATTACGATTGGAATTTAAAATCATCTATATTAACGTTTATTTTTGATTTATTTAATAGATTTTTACAATTTATTGTTTTNCTATTTTTAAATTTAATAGAATATTTATTAGTATTAACTTTTTCTGACGTAGTGGGTATTTTNCTCATTTTAATTGCANGTATTTTATCGTTTATGAGGATAAGAAATAATCTAATTTCACGACANCATTTAAATAGAGAATGTCCAGTTTGCTATTCAAAATTAAAAAGAATTCATTCAAGTGTTTATCAAAATATTATCAAGGTTGTGTTTAGANTAAAAACTAAAAATTATTTATGTCCTAAATGCTTTTTTACTGATTATAAAATTTCTAAATTAAAAACTAAATAATACAATAAATGGCTAGATCTAAACAAAATACTATAGTTATTCTTTTANTTTTTAAATTTTTATTATCAAATTCTTTACCTGAAAATTCGCTTGGTACTTTTGAGGGNACTTTAGATGGTGATAAATATAAAATTGTTTTATCCTCATTAGCAAATGGAGTTGATTTATCTGTAACTGGTCAAGATGGTAGAACAATGAATGAATCATCTATTTATAACATTATTAGNACTACTCCAGANAATATTATTGAATTCTCATTTAAATCTAAATTTAAAATTAAGTTAACTTTTATACCCTTATTAAATCAGGAACAATGGGAAATGTCACTTGGTCCAAAAACGATATTTTTAAAAAAACTTATATCAAATACAAATTTAAATGACATTGTTGATTTAGATGAATCTTTACCTTCATCTGATACTTATCAGTTCTGCCCAAATGATGGATTTCCTAATACTGGTGGTAAATTTACATTTTGTCCCAAATGTGGTTCATCTTTGAAATCAGAAAATAAAAAAGTTGAAAAAAATGCTGTTCCGATTGAATCATCAGATAATTTGTTTAATCTTGATGATGCAATATCTAGTCCAATTGAAAATGATAATAGTAATAATTATTCTAATGCTGGTAAGTTAGTGCAACCTCCTAAAGAAATACCAGAAAAGTACTGTATTCAAATTGCTTCAAAGCCAGAACTAAATCAAGCTAGAAATCTTAGGAGAGAAATTTATGATAAAAATATAATCGATATGAATAATCAAAAGGGGTTTGGTGTATACATTGATGAGGTTATGACTGAAAAAGATTTCTTTTGGTACAGAGTTAGGATTCAGCCATACTCAGATAAAAATGTTGCTCTTAGTGATAAAGACAAATTAGCCGATCATTATGGAAAAGAAATTTGGGTTGATTTTGTTCGGCAATTATCAGATTGATGGACAGGCACTCCTTCAATTATGAAAGAGTGCTCGTTCATCAAGGCAATGTAGCATTTTGAGTAAGAAGTAGGTTTGAGATTGACTCATTTCTTACTTGTGAATATTATGAAAATTTATTTATTAGAAATATGATCTGTGTCACTTTTTTTTAAAAATAATATAATTTTTATTACTCTAATTCTACATTCAGCTTGTTTTTACAAAGAAACAATTATAGTTGACAAACTTCATGCAAAAAAAAAATATTATAATAACGGTCAATTAGAGTATCTATCTGAAATGTTAGATAATGTTTTGCATGGTGAAACTAGATATTGGTATGAAAATGGTGTTCTAAAATCGTTAGTTAATTACTCAAACGGAAAGTTGCATGGTATGCAAAATGAATATTATGATAATGGTTCAAAAAAATATGTTATTAATTATGAATTTGGTAAAAAACATGGATATGAGATTTGGTATTATGAAAATGGTCAAATTAAATCACAAAAAGAATATTTCTATGATCGATTAGTTGGGAATATTCAAAGGTGGGATATTAATGGGAATATTATATTTTGAATATAATTTTATTTTAATGTATTTTATAGGAGTTGTAATATAAAACAATCTTTTTGAGGAGTTATTTCAACAATAATGTTTACAAGATATAACATATTAATATTTTTTACTTTGTGCCTAGTTTATAGTCAAAACCCTGTTTTTGATAGCCCTTATTTAACAGATGATATCCGCAATAGTACAAAAAAATTGCTTCAATTCGAAAAAGTTGCATCTAATATTAAAGATGATGACAAAATTGAAAGATTAAAAAAACAAGTAAAGTTTTATAGAGCTGTTTCAGAAGCAATAAATTTAGAGTTAATAAAATTAAATGAAAAAAATTCAAAAAAAATCAAGAAGTTTGATGATTTAATTTTACAATACAAAAATAAAATTGAAGTTTCATATGATGAAATAAACCTTAACGATTTTCCAGATATATCATATGAATACAAACCTATGAAGATTACTTCAAAAGCTGTTCAAAAACAAAATCATAAGAAGCAAGCTATGCTTATGAAAAAAAATTACTACACAATGTTTAAATATTACAAAGATAACAGTAAAATTTATACTGAATATTTACAATACCTTAAAGAACTAAAAGAAAAAGGTGAATCTGGAAATGTCGAAGCTATTGTTAATAAAAATGATAATAATAATTCAGTTGAACCATTGAATAATGATATTACTGCATCCAATGCATTAATTGAAGAAGATGATCAAACTAATAAACAGATAAATAAAGAAGAAACCTCAAATAATCAAAAACAACAAATTAATATTGAATCATCTCAGGTAGCAACTGAATTGAATAAATTAAATGAAGAATTATCATACAGAATTCAGTCTCTCGAGGTTCGAGTCGATGAAATGGCTGAAGAAGATAATAAAAAAAATGATGACATTGCATACAAAGTTAATAAAATTGAAGATCAAATTAAAAATTTAGAAATTAATGAAAATAAAATACTAAACAATGTAAGTAATGATATCAATACTAATATAAACGAAAATAAAGATTATTTTGAATCTTTTATTAATTCAAAGAATAATAATATAAGTGAGTTTACTTATAGAGGTAAAAAAATCTTTGTAATGACAAGAAAAGAGTATAAAGAATCTCTTATGGATGCAAGAATTTATGGTAAAGAAACTTTTCAAATTGGTGATGAAATATTTAGTCCAATTTTGGAATATGAAAATACTGATAAGTTGATCAAATAGTAATCAATTTTTATGGCAAATAACAAGTATTCCTTTTACCAAACAAAAAATATCTCCTTTTAGAAATTGTAGAATAAAATAAGTCTAAAAAAAATGTTGGAGTTAGTTTTAGTATAGTTACTACTATGGGGAACTTATTTAAATCACTGATAATTTCAATTATAGCTTTTGATTTATAATAATTCACGTTGTTTTTTGAGTATATGATTGAATTTGTTTCATTTTTTTCAAATGTAAATATTTTTTTGGAGTCATGTTTAATAATAAATTTTGCCCAATAACTGCATAAATTGCAAAAACCATCAAGTTTAATTATATTATTTCCTTTAACTTTTGTCAATAGATATTATTTTTTGGGAATATAAAGATCAGTAATAGATCCATGAAAAACTTCTGCGGAATTTGCAATAGATTCAGATAGGGTAGGGTGTGGATGGATTGTTAATGATATATCTTCAACATCGGCACACATCTCTATTGCTAGTGCACCCTCAGCTATCATGTCTCCAGCATTAGTTCCCACAATACCAATTCCTAAAATTTGTTTAGATAAAGGATCATATAAGGTTTTAGTTTTACCTTCTGTCCTATCATGAGATATTGCTTTCCCGCTTGCAGTCCAAGGGAACTCGCCCTTTTCGTAAGGTATATTTTTAGATTTTGCTTCTGTTTCCGTTAAGCCAGCCCAAGCAATCTCAGGATCTGTAAAAATTACTGCAGGTATAGCTTTAGGAGAGTTTTCTGCGGGTAATCCAGCAATNGTTTCTGCTGCAACCTTACCTTCGTATGTAGCTTTATGTGCAAGCATTGGATCACCAACAATATCACCAATAGCATAGATATTATGCACATTAGTTCTCATAGTTTTATCAGTTGAAATAAATCCTTTATCATTCACTATAACATCTGTATTTTCCAGGTTTAAATTTTTTGTGTTAGGTATTCTTCCAATAGAAACTAATACTTTATTAGCTTCGATAGTATAGTTACTTCCATTAGAACTAAGAAATAAGTCCAAATTTTTTTCATTTGTTTTAATTTGATCAACTTTAGTTGATAAGATAATTTTTTTAAACTTCTTTTTTAGAATTTTTTCAAGAGGCTTTACTAAGTCAGGATCAGCTCCGGGTAGCAGGTTAGGTAAATATTCAATAACAGTTACTTCAGATCCTAATGAATGGTATATTGAACCCATTTCTAAACCAATATACCCTCCACCAATAATTGCAATTTCTTTAGGAATATCATTAAGCTCTAACGCTGATGTGGAATCCATTATTCTTTTATCATTTGGGAAAGTATCAATTTTTCTTGGAGATGAGCCAGTAGCTATGATACAATTTTCAAATTCTAAATTTATAGATTTATTTTTAGACTTTATTTCTAATTTATTATTAGACAAAAAACTAGCATATCCATGAATAACATTTATTTGTCTAGCTTTTGCTAAACTACTTATGCCGTTGTTAAGTTTTTTGACAACTTCATTTTTCCATTTTTTTACATTACAAATATCTATTTCAGGTTCTTGAAATGTAACACCCATTTTTCTCAAATGTAGAGATTCTTCTATAGATTTACTAATATGAAGTAATGCTTTTGATGGTATACAGCCTACATTTAAACATACTCCTCCTAACTCATTGCTTTTTTCAATCAAAGTTGTTTTGAAACCAAGATCAGAAGCTCTAAAAGCTGCTGCATATCCTCCTGGACCTGCACCAATAACAACTACTTGTGTTTTTATATCATTGTTCATGTTTATGACTTAATATGTTCTTTAATATTTTCTAAATTACTACAAAAAGATTTCGTAAACCTTGCTGCTTCAGCGCCATCTATAACCCGATGATCATATGTTAAAGATATTGGAAGCATAGTACGAGGTTCAAATTTATCATTAATAAAAAAAGGTTTAACTTTTGTTTTTGAGATCCCAATAATTGCAACCTCTGGTGGATTTACAATTGGTGTAAAATATGTTCCTCCTATTCCACCTAAACTTGATATTGTTATACAACTTCCTTGTAAATCTGATGGTTTAATTTGTTTATTTTTACATTTCTCTGAAAGTTCAGTAAGTTCATTCATTAGCGTAAATATATCTTTTTGATCGACATTTTTTAGAACTGGAACAATTAAACCATCTGGAGTATCAACAGCAATTCCTATATTGAAATACTTTTTTAGTATTAGATTTTTTTTAGAAAAGCTTAAGCTTGAATTAAAATTGGGGTATTCTTTTAATAATGGTACCAAAGCTTTAATAAAAAAAGGTAAAAAACTTATTTTGTTATGTTTTGTATTTACAGATTTACGATAATCAGTTAGTAATGAGATATCAGCTTCATCAAATTGAGTAACCTGAGGTATTGTAGACCAAGCATTACTTAATCTATTACCAGTAGTTATTTTTATTTTATTAAGTCTTTTGTTTTCAATAGGACCGAAAATACTAAAATCAATATCTGATCCATAGCTTTTAATTTGATTTTGTCCATTTAATATAGAGCTTATATATTTTTCAACATCTTCTTTTAAAATTCGTCCTTTTCTACCTGTTCCATTAACCAAAGATAAATCACAACCCAATTTCCTAGCAAATCTTCGTACTGATGGACTGGTATATATGTGATTAGATATTTTATTATATTGATTTACTTCGTTATTTACTAAATTTTGATTTGTCAATGAAGAAGTTTGTATTTCATTGCCATTTTTTGATACATCTTGATCAATTATACTTTCTTCTAAATTATTTTTGAAATCATTTGAAAAATCAGATGTTGTTTCAATGGATAAAATTTTTGATCCTGGTGATATAGTATCTTCTTTTTTTATAAAAATATCAATTATTTTACCAGTTAAATCGATTGGTATTTCCATGGAAGCTTTTTCTGTTTCAACTGTAATTACTGTATCGTCTTTATTAACCTTATCACCTTGATTTACGTTGACTTCAGTAACAAGAACATTATCAATACCCTCGCCAATATCTGGAAGAATAAATATATCATTTCTCTGTAATAGACTCAAATTGTTGTTTTCTATAGATTTATTGATTTTTTGTTGTTTTTTAACATCAATTTCGATTAGTTCTGTTTCTGGCGATATCTGTTGTCCTATATCAACAAAAATATTTTTAACTAGACCACTGTGCTCTGAAGCAATTTCCATAGAAGCTTTTTCAGTTTCAACTGTTAGGATGATATCATCAATTTTTATATCATCGCCTTGTTTTATGTTTATCTCAGTGACTTCAACATTTTCAATTCCCTCACCGAGATTTTGTAAAGTTATTTTTTTAAGCAAAATTCTATTTTTTAATTGGATTTTCTTTTTTTGTATTTATGTTATATTTTTTTAAAGCATCTACGACTAAGCTAGCATTTATTTTCTTTTCTCTCTTTAAAGCATCTAATGCTGAAATTACAATGTACTCTTTGTTAATTTCAAAATGGGATCTTAGATTTTGTCTTGTATCACTTCTACCAAATCCATCTGTACCAAGTGCAGTGAAATATCTTTTTCTTATGTAAGGAGAAACTTGTTCAGCAACAAGTTTAACATAGTCTGATACTGCAATGACAGGTCCTTCGTGATTAGTTAAAACCTTATTAATGTAAGGTTGTTTGTCATTTTTATCGGGATTTAATCTATTATACCTGTAAATCTCTTCTCCATCTCTTCTTAGCTCACTATAACTAGTTACTGACCAGATATCACTTGAGATACCCCAGTCTTCTTGGAGCATTTTAGATGCTTTAATCACTTCATTTATTATTGAACCACTTCCAAAAAGCTGTACTTTTATTTTGGAATTTGCCCCCTTTTTAAATAAATATATACCTTTAATAATACCTTCTTCAACATTTTTTGGCATTGGGAAGTGTTCATAGTTTTCATTTTCTAAAGTTATATAGTAAAAAATATCTTCATTATTATTATACATTCTCTTAATTCCGTTTTGAATTATTATAGCAATCTCAAAAGCAAAAGCGGGATCGTAAGCTAATATATTTGGTACAACTGATGCTTGCAATAAACTGTGTCCATCTTGATGCTGCAATCCTTCTCCGTTTAATGTGGTTCTTCCAGCAGTTCCACCAATCAAAAAACCTCTAGTTCTCATATCTGCAGCAGCCCAAATCAAATCTCCTATTCTTTGGAATCCAAACATTGAATAATAAATAAAAAATGGTATCATATGCTCATTTAAAGTACTATGAGCTGTCCCAGCTGCAATGAAAGAAGACATTGCACCTGCTTCGGTAATACCCTCTTCTAAAATTTGACCCTTTTTGTCTTCTTTATAGTATAAATACTGATCTGAGTCAACAGGATCATATTTTTGACCTTGATGAGAATATATACCATGAGTCCTAAACAAAGGATCAATTCCAAAGGTTCTAGCTTCATCAGGAATGATTGGAACAATTTTATTGCCTATGTTTTTATCCTTCAATAAGTTCGAAAGCATTTTAACAAATGCCATGGTTGTTGAAAATTTTCTACCATCGCTGCCATTTAAAAAATCTTGGAAAATATCTATTTCAGGATATTTTACTTGTTCTGTTGTAGAGTTTCTTTTTGGAATGAAACCACCCAACTTAGATCTTTGTTGTGTTAAATACTTTATTTCATCACTATCTTTTGGAGGACAGTAAAAAGGAGCAGATACACATTCTTCATTTGAAAGGGGTATATCAAAACGAGTTCTAAAGTTTATCAACTCTTTTTCATTTAACTCTTTTTGTTGGTGAGTAATATTTCTACCTTCACCAGCTTCTCCTAGACCATAGCCTTTAATAGTATGAGCTAAGACAACAGTAGGTTTACCATTTGGAATAGTTGCACTATGATAAGCAGAGTATATTTTTTCTGGATCATGGCCACCTAAATTCAAACTGTTAAGCTTATCATCTGAATAATTTTCAACAATTTTTAATAATTCAGGATATTTGCCCCAAAAATCATTTCTAATGTAATTACCACCTTCAACAATGTACTTCAATGCCTCTCCATCAAGTAAATTGTTCATTCTCTCAATAAGTTTACCACTTTTATCTTTTTCAATAATTGGATCCCAATCACTACCCCAAATTACTTTGATTACATTCCAACCTGCACCTTGAAAGGCGCCTTCAAGTTCTTGGATGATTTTTGAGTTACCTCTGACGGGTCCATCAAGTCGTTGTAAATTACAATTTACAACAAAAATTAAATTATCTAATTTTTCTCTAGCAGCAAGGGTTAACGCACCAAGAGATTCAGGTTCGTCCATTTCCCCATCACCTAAAAAGACCCAAACTTTCCTGTTTTTAGTTTTTGCAATTTCTCTATCTTCAACATATCTTAAAAATCTTGCTTGATAAATTCCTTGAATAGCAGCGAGACCCATTGATACAGTAGCAAATTGCCAATAATTAGGCATAAGCCAGGGATGAGGATATGAAGATAAACCAGCGTCTTTCTGCAATTCTCTTCTAAAATTATGTAATTGTTTTTCGTTAAACCTACCTTCAAGAAAAGATCTGGCGTATATTCCTGGAGAAGAATGTCCTTGAAAGTAAATTAAATCTGATCCATCAGGATGTTCAGGTCCTTTGAAAAAATGATTAAATCCAACTTCTAAAAGAGTAGCTGAAGATGCATAAGATGAAATATGACCTCCAATTCCATGAAAGTTTCTATTTGCTTGTACAACCATGGCCATTGCATTCCATCTAATTAGTGATGTTATGCGCTTTTCTGTAGCTATGTCACCAGGATATTTTTTTTGTTGATTAACTGATATTGTATTTATGTAATCAGTATTTGGGGAAAAAGGTACGGATATTCCGCTCCTTTTTGTAAAAGTAATTAATTTTTGTAATATGAAATATGCACGATCTGTTCCTTCAGCATCAATTAGAGCCTGCATTGATTCAAGCCATTCTTGCGTTTCTTGATTATTTATATCTTTCATTAAGCTTTAAATATTTACGATTTTATTGTTATTATAATTTATTATTTTAGAGTTGTAAAAAAACATTAATATAATAGAAATTTTAAAAAAATATTTCTAAGGTAATAACTTTATGTTTGTAGATTAATTATTATGAAAATAGCGTTCTTAACTTCTGGTGGTATAGCACCTTGTTTATCAGCTTCAATTGGATATTTAATAGAATCTTATATCAACACTGGTAAAAAGTATGAAATGATTGGTTATTTGAATGGATATAAAGGCCTTTTAACGGGTCAAAGTATCAGTTTTAATGAAAACGTTAAATTAAACTATAGAGTTTTATTAAACTTTGGTGGAAGTCCAATAGGTAATAGTAGGGTAAAATTAACAAACATAGAGGATTGTATCAAAAACGGATTTATTCAAAGCGGTGAAAATCCGTTGCAAAAAGCTGCTCTCCAATTAATAAAAGATAAAGTTGATATATTACATACGATTGGTGGTGATGATACAAATACTACAGCAGCTGATTTAGTAAAATATTTGGAAGAAAAAAATTATAAATTAACTGTTGTTGGATTACCCAAAACAATTGATAATGATGTCATTCCAATTAAACAATCGTTAGGTGCATGGACAGCTGCAGAACAAAGCGCAAATTTTTTTAAAAATATTGTTAATGAAAATACAACAAGTAGTAGAAATTTAATCATTCATGAAGTCATGGGAAGGAATTGTGGTTGGCTAACAGCTTATTCTGCTTATTTGTATCAAAAATCTTTAAAAGAAAAAACTTTTCTTCCAGATATATTGGTGTCTAGTAATAGATGGAGTATTCATGCAATATACATACCTGAAATTAAAATTGATTTAGATTTAGAAGTTAGAAGATTAAAAAAAATCATGGAAAAGAATGATTGTGTAAATATTTTTTTAAGTGAGGGTGCAGGAATTTCAACTATTATTTCAGAAATTGAATCTGAAGGTACTAAAGTAAAAAGGGATGCGTTTGGACATGTTCGATTGGATGAAATTAATCCTGGGAAATGGTATAGTAAAAAATTAGGTAAAAGTTTAAAAGCAGATAAAATATTAATACAAAAAAGTGGTTATTTTGCTAGATCATCCTCCCCAAATAAAAAAGATCTTGATTTAATTAAAAAAAGTTCTGGATTAGCTGTCAAAAATGCATTGAAAAAAAATAGTGGTGTAATTGGTCAGGATGAAGAAAATAATAATAAATTAAGTTGTATAAAATTCAATAGAATAAAAGGACACAAACAATTCAATGTCAACTCTAAATGGTTTAACACACTTCTTAATGAAATTGGACAAAAATAATATATTTAATTGGAGAAAAAATGAAATACAAAAATGATTTAGAAAAAAATGCAAAATTGATGGTTGCCCCTGGCAAGGGTATATTAGCTGCAGATGAAAGTTCAGGTACAATAGCAAAGAGGTTAGAGCAAATTAATGTTGAATCATCGTTTGAAAATAGGTTAGCTTACAGAGATATGTTATTTACCACTACTGATTTAAATAAATATATAAGTGGAGTAATATTATTTGATGAAACTATTAGACAAACTTTATACAATGGAAATTCAGTCCCTGATTATTTATCTCAACAAGGTATACTACCAGGTATAAAAGTTGACAAAGGAACTCAACCTTTTGCTTTGCATAACGAAGAATTTATTACAAATGGTCTTGATGGCTTATCAGCTAGATTAAAAGAATATAATGAGCTAGGAGCCAAATTTGCTAAATGGAGAGCAGTTATTAAAATTGAAAACAATCTACCGTCTGAAGCGTGTATTTATGCTAATGCTCACGCACTAGCAAGATACGCTGCTATTTGCCAAGATAATGGAATTGTACCAATTGTAGAACCAGAAGTATTAATGAATGGAAGTCATACCATCGAAAAATGTTATGATGTAACCAAATTAACACAAGAAGTTGTTTTTGACGAGCTTGCGAAATTAGATGTAATGCTTGAAGGTATAATTCTTAAACCAAGCATGGTCATATCAGGCGATACTTGTGAATCACAAGCAGAACCTGATTTGGTTGCTGAAATGACAGTAAAATGCTTGAAAGCTACGGTACCAGCAAATGTGCCAGGATGTGCCTTTTTATCAGGAGGTCAAAGTGATGTTGATGCTACAGTTCACTTAAATTTAATGAATAAGAAGTATGATTTGCCTTGGAATCTAACATTTTCTTATGGTAGAGCATTACAGCATCCTGCTATTATGAGTTGGAAGGGCAAGAAAGAAAATGTGAAAACCTCCCAAGAGATTCTTTTTCATAGATCGATGGTAAACGGGTTGGCTTCAATGGGTGAATATAATTCATCAATGGAAGATAAAGTTTCATAATAAATGCAAAGTATACTAGAAAATTTTCTAGTAAATTTTGTAGACTTCATATGGGGGACACCGCTTTTAATGCTAATTTTAGGCGGTGGAGCCTACTTCACCTTATATTCAAGATTTTTACCTTTTAAACATTTATTTCATGGTGTAAATGTCTTAAGGGGTAAATATGATAATAAAAATGATCCAGGTTTAATATCTCATTTTCAAGCTTTATCAAGTGCTTTAGCCAGCACTGTAGGTATGGGTAACATTAGTGGTGTAGCTGTAGCTTTGCATTTGGGAGGAGCCGGTGCTATTTTTTGGATGTGGATATCTGCCTTGTTTGGTATGGCCACCAAATTTTTCACTTGTACTTTATCGATAATGTATAGAGAAAAAGATAATGAAGGTAAATTACAGGGTGGGCCTATGTATGTAATTTTAAAGGGAATGGGTCCAAAATTTTTACCTTTGTCAATACTTTTTAGCTTTGCTGGATTATTTGGATGTTTATCATTATTTCAAATAAATCAATTAACCCAAGTATTTACTGATGAACTTGAAAACAGTAATAGTTTTTTAATTCCATTATCTGCCAAAATATCATATCACTTATCAAATTTAGTTAATTTTGGTTTTAATGATCTTTTTTCCATTAAAATTATAATAGGTATAATATCAGCTTTTATAGTTGGTATTATAACATTCGGTGGTATCAAAAGAATTGGTTTTTTTTCTTCCAGATTAGTCCCAATTATGGTATTAATTTATTTTATTTTTGGACTCTTTATTATTGTAAAAAATCTTAATTTTGTACCATTAATTTTATATACCATTGTAACTGAAGCATTATCGGCTGATGCAATGACAGGAGGTATAACTGGTTCTGTTATTATTATTGGTATAAAGAGAGCGGCTTTTTCTAATGAGGCAGGTATTGGTACAGAGGTATTGGCTCATGGAGCAGCTAAAACAAATGAACCAGTGAGAGAAGGAATGGTCGCAATGCTTGGTCCCCTTATTGATACAATTATTGTTTGTACCATAACAGCTTTAATAATTTTATTGTCTGGTGTTGATTTGTCTGAAGCTAATGGAATTACACTAACAAGAAATGCGTTTATAGAAGAATCTGGGTTCTTGGGTCAATATTTTTTATTATTTTTTGTTTTTATATTCAGCCTTACAACAATGATAGGATATTCTTATTATGGTACTAAATGTTCAGTTTTTTTGTTTGGTAGAAGTTCGAAGAATATATATCGTTACATTTATATTTTTAGTATAGTAATTGGTTCTATTGCATCATTAGACATGATTATAAATTTTTTAGATAGTATGTTTGCAATTATGGCAATACCCACTATGATTTCATCTATATATTTGTCTCCAAGGGTAATCGAAGAAACAAAAAGATATTTTAAACTTTATAATTAGATGAATATTTGAATTTGTTCAATTTTTCTTTTTGAACCTTTTCTTATTAAAATTTGACCAACAGGTAGAAATAAGTGTTCACCTTTATTAGGTATCCTACCTAATTGAGAAATGATATATCCTGCGATTGTTTCATAATCTCCAGTTGGAAAAAAATTTTTAAATTCCTTATTAAAGTGATCAATTTCCATTTTTGCATCAGTAAGAATTGAACCGTCGTCTAATTTTTTGTAATTAATATTATCATTGTCAAATTCATCTGAAAACTCTCCAAATAATTCTTCAAATAAATCTTCTGTTGTTACTAATCCAGCAGTTCCACCATGCTCATCAAGTACAATAGCAATAGAATGTCGAGTTTTTTGAAACTCTTTTAAAGTATCCATAACTGGTTTAGTATATGGGAAAAATTTAATTTCCTTGATGACATCATTTATATCTTGTGGAGTTTTGTAAAGATCATACAGATAAATTATTCCAATAATATTATCTATATTTTCCTTGTAGACGGGTATTTTAGAATGTCCGCTGTCAATAAAAATATGCACGATTTCTTCCAAGCTAGAATTTATGTTTATTGCCGAGATTTCTGTTCTAGGTGTCATCGCATCTTCAATTGTATTTTTTGAAAATTCAAATACTTGAGATATTAGCTCTTTTTGGTCTTTTTCCATTGTATTAGGATCTTCAACTTGTTTGTAAAGAGAGTGCAAATCATCTCTGTTTTCATTTATGTGTTTATGTTTTTCTGAATTTGTGATTGATACTTCACGCACAGTTATTTTTTTAAATATTTTATTAATGGGTCTAAGAATAAAATTAAAAACATATAAAATTGGTGAGTTCATAAGAATCATTCTATTTGATACTTTTCTTGAAACAGCTTTTGGAAGGATTTCACCTAATAACAAAACACAGCCAGATATTATTACAATTATTAACATTGGATTTAAATTAAATTTAGGCGATGAAAGATAAATTGTAGAATATGTTGTTACTAAAATATTTGACAAAGTGGTTCCAATTAAAATTGTAGATAAATATTCTTCTTTGTTATTTAGTATTTTAATTGCTAGCGATGCTCCCTTGTGTTTTTGCTTTTTCCAAACTTGAAGTTGAAGATTGTTTGCAGAAATTAGAGCAATTTCTGAACTAGAGAAAATTATTGAGAAAAAAAGACCTATAAAAGAAATGATTAATTCGACATTCATATTTTTAATTATTGTTGATGTTTAATTTATTTTTTTACTTTAATATATTACAATGAAAAATATAGATAACATAACAGAACAAAGTAATTCAATTTCAAAAAAAATACACACTAAAAGTATTTTTGATATAATTAAAATCATGAATAATGAGGATGCCCAAATTGCATTATCTGTTAAACCTATCTTACCGGAAATTGAAAAATTAATTTTAAAGATTTTAGCAAAAGTTAAATCTGGTGGAAGATTATTTTATATTGGATGTGGTACTAGTGGTAGATTAGGAGTTTTGGATGCTTCAGAATGTCCTCCAACATTTTCAACTAGTCCAGACTTAATACAAGGGATTATTGCAGGCGGTAAATCAGCTTTGCATAGATCGGTTGAAGGAGCTGAAGATATTGAAAAAGAAGGTAGAAAAGTAATTGAGAATAATAAAATAAACAGTTCTGATGTAATAGTTGGTATAAGCGCTAGTGGATCAGCACCATTTGTTTTGGGTGCCCTAAAAGAAGGTTCAAAAAATGATATTGAAACAGCTTTGATAACATTTAATCCAATTGAAAAAAAAAGGTTTATTAATCATCTTATTTCTATAGTGGTTGGTCCAGAAATAATTAGTGGATCAACGCGTTTAAAAGCCGGTACCGCCACAAAAATGGTTTTAAATATGATCACTACATCATTGATGGTTAAGCTTAACAAAACGTATGAAAACTTTATGGTTGATTTAAAAGTTTCTAATAAAAAGTTATTGCATCGTGCATTGCACATTTTAAATGAGATAACTGGTTTGGATAAAAGTAAATGTAAACATTTTTTGAATTTAGCAAATGGTGAAGTAAAAAGTGCTATAGTTATGATTAAGCTTGAATGTGATTATAATAAAGCAGTTTATGAGCTAAAAAAAAATGAAGGTAGTTTACATAAAATCATTGATTAGAATCTTTTAGTATAAAAATGACAATATGGGGTTCCTGATTTTTTTTTATAATAATTTTGATGATAATCCTCAGCCAACCAAAAAGTATCATACTCATATAACTTTGTAGATATATCGTATCCTTTTTCTTTAAGAATTTCTATTAATTCTAGAGATATTTTTTTTTCTTCAACATCATTAAAAAAAATCGCTGATAAATATTGTGATCCAATATCGGGTCCTTGACCATTTTTTTGAGTTGGATCATGAATTTCAAAAAAATACTTTGTTAAAGACTCAAAGTTTATTTTTGATGAGTCATACTCAACTTTAACTGCTTCAAGATGGCCAGTATTTTCATAACACACTTGCTGATACGTTGGATTTTTTACTGTACCTCCCATATATCCTGACTCAGCAGATATTACACCTTCTAGCTTTTCAAATAAATACTCAACACCCCAGAAACATCCTCCAGCGTAATAAGCTTGTTTTATATTATTCATATTTATAGATTTTTTAAAAATTAGTGATGTTGAATTTACGCAATGTCTAACATTTTTCTTTGTATAATTTTCACCTAAAAAATAGTGTCCTAAATGTCCATTGCAATTACTACATAATATTTCTGTTCTTATACCATCTAAATCAGGAATAAACAGTATTGCATTTTCAATTTCATCATCAAAGCTTGGCCAACCACAATTGGAATTAAATTTGTGATTTGATGTATATAAGTTTTGATTGCATTGTTTGCACTGATATACACCTTCTTCTTTGTGATAATTATATTTACCTGAAAAGGGTGGCTCAGTTCCTTTATATAAAATGATTTTTTTTTCAAATTCAGAAAGCTTATTAAAGCTTTTTGAATCTGTTTCTTTTAGTTTTGATTCAGAAAAGATAAAACTAAAATAAATTGCACCAATAATAGTTAAAAGAATAAATGAGTTTCTATCTATAGTCCTCATATCAAAATTTAACAAAATAGTTGAAATACTTTAATTATTTATTTATGTGAATTGTGAAATAATTGTAATTTTAAGATGTGTATAAATATTTAAAATATTATTTATCTCCAGCTATAGCACCTTTTATAATTTTAGGATTATTACTAGGTGGACCATATATGTGGTTAGGCTTTTTTGTATTACTTTTACTTTTCACCGTTGGTGATGCATTTTTAAGTGAAGATATTAAAAAACCACAATATAAATATCCATTTCTAATTGAAATACCACTTTACTTAGCATTACCTATTTTGATTTCAATATTAGTTGTTTTTGCCTGGTCGACAGGTTCTAATGATTTTGATTTATTTAATATAAGTTTATTTTTGAGTTACTTTTTTGAATATGATTTTATTGGTTCAAGAAACTGTAATAACTTTATACATTATTTAGGTGGTGTATTATCTGTTGCGTTTGCTATTGCTGGAATTGGTACAAATATAGGTCATGAATTAACCCATAGAACTAATAAAAAAATAGATGTTTTATTTGGTAGATGGATGTTTTCTATGAGTTGTAATGCTGATTTTTCAATTGAACACGTTTATGGTCATCATGTGAATGTTTGTACTGATAAAGATCCCGCATCAGCCAGAAGAGGTGAAAATGTATATTCATTTTTCCTAAGATCAACCATATATGGTCATTTAAGTGCTTGGAAGATAGAATCTAGAAGACTTAAAGTAAAAAAACTGAATATTTTATCGTTTAATAATCAAATGTTGACAGGATACCTTATGACGATGGTTTGGTTATGCCTGTTTTATTATGGTGGTGGTTTGAGTGGATTATTCTTATTTATATCTCAAGCTTTAATTGCAAAATTTATTTTAGAAGTTGTTAATTATTTTGAACATTACGGATTAAGACGAACTCCAGGTCATCGAGTACAGCCTTATCATTCTTGGAACACTAACAAGCGTCTTAGCAGTATGTTTCTGTTTTCATTAACTAGACATTCTGCTCATCATGAGAAGCCTAGAGAAAAATTTTGGAATTTATCACCGTACCAAGATGCTCCACAATTACCATATGGATATTTTACATCTTTGTTAGTATGTTTGTTTCCATCAATTTGGAAAAATAGTATTCATCCTTTATTAGATGAGTGGGATTCAAAATATAGTAAAAATATAACTGTTTGATTAATTAGACTCAACTAAACTAATTATTAAAATGGAAAATACTTTTACAACCTTAAATCCCTTTTCAGAACGATCAATTGCCAATCATGTTTATTTATCTAATGATGATATCGATTTTATCATTGATAAATCACATTTAAGATTTGATAAATGGAAAAATCAAGATTTTAATTTTAAAAAAAAAATATTGAAAAATTTATCAAACGATTTATTAATAAATATTGATGAATATTCAAGAAAAATTACTAATGAGATGGGAAAACCACTTAAGGAATCAAGAGGAGAGATAAAAAAGTGTTCTCAATTATGTAATTTTTACTTTGAACATAGTGAAAATTTTTTGAAGCCATACGAAGTCAAACTAGAAAAACAAGTAGCTAAAATTTCTTACTCACCTTTGGGAATTATCTTAGGAATTATGCCTTGGAATTTTCCGTTTTGGCAAGTATTTAGATTTGCTATTCCTACTCTTATGTCCGGAAATACAGTTATAATTAAACATTCACCAAATACTTTTGGTTGTGGTGATTTGATAAGTTATATTTTTAATAAAGTTGGTTATCCCAAGTATTGTTATAACAATATCAAAATTCATCATACCCAAGTAGAAAGAATTATAGCTAGTGATAAAGTTCAAGGTGTATCATTAACTGGAAGTGAAAAAGCTGGGGCTGCAGTTGGTTCCCTTGCAGGTAAACATATAAAAAAAACATTGTTTGAGCTGGGTGGATCTGACCCATTTATAATTTATGATGATGCTAATATTGAATTAGCAGTTTCTGATGCAATTTCAGCAAAATTTTTAAATTCTGGACAAAGTTGTATATCGCCAAAAAGATTTTTCATACATGAAAAAATTTATAAAATTTTTATTAAAATGTTTATTGCGAAACTTAAAAAACTTAATATCGGAAATCCGATGGAGGTAGAAACTGATATTGGTCCTCTTGCCAAAAAAGAATTTGTAGATAAAATCAGATATCAAGTAAAAAAATCGATTGATATGGGTGCAGAAATAATTTTTAAAAAAGATTATGATTCTAAAAAAGGTTTTTTTATTGAACCAATCATTCTGAGACACAATAATTTAAATTCCCCTATTTTTAATGAAGAAGTATTTGGACCTGTAATTCCTATTTTTATTTTTAACGACAAGGATAATATAATAGAATTAGTTAACTCTACAGCTTATGGATTAGGTGCTAGCCTTTGGACAAGTTGCAATTTGAAAAAAAATAATTTTGAACAAAATATTAATACTGGTTTATTGTTTATAAATGGTATGACTAAATCAGATCCTAGGATACCATTTGGAGGGATTAAAAAATCTGGATATGGAAGAGAATTATCAAAAGAAGGTATCAAAGAGTTTGTAAATATTAAAACGATTGTTTCCAAAAATAAGGAATTTTAAATATGTCAAAACTAATTTTAATAAGACACGGTCAGTCTGTATATAATGAAAAAAATTTATTTACTGGATGGGCTAATGTAGATCTAACCTCAAAGGGTGTAAATGAAGCAAATGATGCAGCTCCTTTATTAAAAAATATCAATTTTACACACGCGTTTACATCAAAATTAATTAGAGCGCAAAAAACATTAGATATTATATTAGATAAATTGAATCAGAGATTAGAAGTAACTGAAAACATTGCACTAAATGAACGAGATTATGGCTCATTAGTTGGAATAAATAAAAAAGATGCTGCAAAGAAATATGGATCAGAACAAGTCCAGATATGGAGAAGAAGTTTTTCAACACCTCCTCCTGATGGTGAATCTTTAGAAATGACAGCGGACAGAACTTTACCATTTTTTAAAAAGTTTATTAAAAAACTATTATTGAATGATGAAAATAACATTATTATATCTGCTCATGGAAACTCAATTCGTGCCATTGTAATGTACTTACATAGATTATCTAGCCAAGAGATATTAAATACAGAAATTGGATGGTGTGAACCTTGGATATATGAATTTGAAAATGGTTTACTAAAATCTTTTAAAATAATACCAAGACCAAATGATATTTCAAACAGTAATCTAAGTACTATACCAACTACTATATCTTTGATTTAGGTTGTAAGATCTTTTTACAAAGTTGTAGTTTTTTAAATGAAAAATGTCCTTTAAATTAACTATTATCAATGAATAGTTTTGTATGAATAAAAACCTAATTTTTTTTATATATTTTAATGTTATATTTCCTTTTTGCGTCACATTTGAAGTTGATATATCAAATGCAGACATTCCTTATGGTAATTTCTCAGTATTAATGAATGGATCTTGGAATAGCTGGGGTTGGGGTTACCAATTATCTGAATCTGAAAATGATAATATATATACTGGAACTTTTTGTGGTTTTAGCAATGGGGAATACCAATACGTACATTCAATAACAGGAGATTTCGATTCTTGGTCAGGTTGGGGTATGATTGGTAATCCACCTCTAGGAAGTTCTTGTGATTTTAATCCAAATGATAGCTATCAAAATTATGGTTTTACCATAGATAATAATGATATCATTACCTCTTTAAATTCTTGGAACTGTTGTGGAACAGATGATTGCTCAAATTGGGATGGCTGTTTATCAGGAGCAGTTAAAACTGATTTATCTTATTTATACGGCAGATTTGAAGTAAGAATGAAATCAGCAGATGGTGACGGTTTAGTGAGTTCATTTTTTACTTATAATACAGACTGGGATCAAAATCTTGGTAATTTAAATTGGAATGAAATTGATATTGAGATGACCGGAAATCGAGATTCAAGCGTTCAATTTACGACTCATCATCCAGGAGATCCCAATTCTTGGTCTATTGGAGAAATTATTCAAGTCGACTTTAATCCACATAGTTCATTTAATAACTATGCTATTGAATGGACTCCAAGCTCTATTAAATGGTTTGTAAATGATGAAGAAGTCTATATGCAAGGTCTATCTATAGTAGATGATTTAAATATGTCTCAAAAAATTATGATGAATTTATGGCCATCTATATGGGAAGATTGGACTGGAGAATGGAATGAAGAAGATGTTCCTAAACATGCATTTTATGACTATGTAAAGTATTATGAATATAATCCAAGTTTGGGTGATTATGGATCTAACAATGATTTTCTACTAATTTGGGAAGATCATTTTGATACTTTTAATAATCAGATCTGGGATGATAATTCTAGTGATTCATTTAATGGAAATTTATGTTCTTTTTCTCCATTAAATACTAATTATTACAATGGTCATTTAATATTAACATTAACTGATATTAATCAGGATTTTGATTGTAATGAAATTAACGGTGATATAAATTTTGACTCAATAACAAATGTTCTTGATATTGAAATTACAGTTGAGACTATATTATATGATGCGTTTGATTTATTGGATACGTGTGCAAAGCTGTCAGTTGATTCTGACTACAATCAGGATTTAAATATTATTGATGTGGTTTTTTTAATTGATAATATTATCAATAACTGAAAATTATTTCCAAAACCAGTTCCAAAATGAAGATTCGTTTGATTTTTCATTTACCTTAAAATAAGTTTTTTCTGAAATTATTTTTTTAATTTGATTTGCGTCTATTACACTATTATCATATTTAATGGTTGCTGTTTCATTATTAAAATTCACTTCACAAGATTTAATACCATTTAATCCAACAACGGAATTATTTACAGATTTAACACAACTTTGTTCACACATCATGCCTTTTATAGTAAAAGTTTTTGAGACTTCATTTGATAATGTTATTGATAATAGTAATAGAAGAATTTTCATATTTTTAACCTTATATAAACAATTAAATTAATATAATAATTTAGTATTATTAATGTTTAAATTAGTATCTATTTTATGAACAATTCTTTCCAATCATTTAAAAGTTTATTACGATATACTTTGCCTTGGCGATTTAGATTGTGCGTTGCATCATTATATTCAGTTGTAAATAAATTATTTGATTTAGCACCAGAGATATTAATTGGAGTTGCTGTTGATTTGGTGGTAAAAAAACAGGATAGCTTTGTAGCGGGATTAGGTTTTACTTCAACATATTCTCAAATAGTTTTTTTAGCTGTCGCAACCTTTTTTATTTGGGCTTTTGAATCTATTTTTCAATATTTATACATGATTTCTTGGAGAGGTATTGCGCAAGATGTTGAACACACTGTAAGGCTCGATGCTTATAGTCACGTTCAAAATCTTGATATGAATTGGTACGAAAATCAGCATATAGGGAATATAACGGCTATATTAAACGATGATGTAAATCAACTTGAACGATTTTTAGATTCAGGAGCAAATGATATCATACAAATAATAGTTTCATCATTAGTTGTTGGAATAATATTTTTTTATATTTCCCCAATTATAGGTTTTATTTCTTTGATGCCAATTCCAATAATCTTATTTATTGCTTTTATTTTTCAAAAATCATTGTCTCCAAAATATTTAGAAGTGAGAAACTTTGCTGGAATATTAAGTTCTACTATTTTTAATAATCTTTTAGGAATACAAACAATTAAAAGTTTTAATCAAGAGAAAACTGAATACAATAGAATTAAAAGTTTAAGTAAAAATTATCAAGTTAAAAATAAAACTGCTATTAAAGTTAGCTCTGCTTTTGTCCCAATTGTTAGAATGGGGGTATTGTCTGGTTTCTTGGGCACTATGATAATTGGTGGTTTCAAAGCATTAAACGGAGATATAGCTGTAGGCTCGTTTAGTGTTTTAGTTTTTTTAACACAAAGATTCTTATGGCCTTTTACTAGATTGGGAGAAATGGTAGATCAATTCGAACGAGCAATGGCGTCAACTCATAGAATTTTGTCTCTGATAAAAACAAAAAATAGAATCATAGATAGAATTGATCCTATTGTTCTTAAAAATTATTTTCTTCCAATTCAATTTAAAAATATAGATTTTAAATATGAAAGTAGTGATTTGATATTTAAAAAGTTGAATTTAAAAATTAATCCTAAAGAATTTACTGGAATTGTTGGTACAACCGGCTCGGGTAAAACCACATTAGCAAAAATGTTATTGAGATTTTTTGATCCATTGAATGGTGATATAAAAATTGGTAACAACAATATTTCAGATATATCAATTTATAATCTTAGAAAAAATATAGGTTTTGTTAGTCAGGAAATTTTTTTATTTGATGGATCAATAAAAGAAAACATCACTTATTCGAAAAAAAATTATGATGAAGAAAAAATGTTGATTTCTTCAAAAAAAAGTCAAGCCCACCAGTTCATAATTAATCTTAAGGATGGTTATGATACCCAAATAGGAGAGAGAGGGCAAAAATTATCAGTTGGACAAAAACAAAGAATTGCTATTGCGAGAGCAATTTACAAAGATCCACCAATATTAATTTTTGATGAAGCAACATCTTCTCTTGATAATGAAACAGAAAGATTAATTCAAAATGCAATTCTTGAAGTTTCAAAAGGTAGAACAACTATTGCTATAGCTCATAGATTATCAACGATTAGGAATGCTGATAGAATACTAGTAATTGATGACTGTAAGATAAAAGAAGATGGAAATCATGAAAAGTTAATTAATATCAAAAACGGTTACTACAAAAGATTGTGGCAAATTCAAACAGGTGAAAAAAAATATTAGTATTGGTCCAAATAAATGAACATTTAATTTTTTTGTTAATTGGTTAATTTGTCAAATAAATGATTTAAAAATAGGGGATGCAAAAAATTTTATTAAAAATGGGAACTTTTTTCGTTATAAATATGTATTATATATAAATACATATTCCTCCTCAAGAAAAGAGGGGCTATAGCCTTCAAAGCCCCTCTTACCGCATGTAATAAAAGTAGCTTGAAAAATATTTGAATTTATAAAATTTATCTGAAGTGTTTGTTGATAACTTTACTGAATGATTCAAAAGAGTCAATTTTTGTAAAGTTATTATTCTTAATATTTATTTTATTTATTTTATTTCCGCAAAGAAAAATTTTCGTATTTACATTTAAAAATTCTTTGAGAAGCAGGTTAATTTCTTTTGTTATAATCTTTTTATTTTCAATGAAAATCAGAGAAACAAAAATAATATCAATTTTAACTTTTTTGGAAAGTTTTATAAAATCTTTAACAGGTAAATTAGGACCAAGATTAAATGTTTTAATTTTTTTATTTTGATTTAATACTGCTTCACCCATATTGATCGAAATATCGTGTTTATCGTTTATCAAAGTGAAACAAAATGCATTATATCTTGAATTATTTGAAAGGTTTTGAAAATTTAGATTAGCTAAAAACTTTTTAATTATTTCAGTTGCGATATGTTCTTCGGATATGGATAAATAACCTTTTTCCCAATTATCTCCAATTTTTTTTAGGACCGGTATTAATATTTTATCAAATATATTTTGTAAAGGTGTATTTTTAAGTATTAAGGCATTATTTAAAGCTAAAAAATTGTCACTTTTACCTTTGACTAAATTTTTGTAGCAATATTTAGTTAAATATATTTCGTCAAATGAGTTTATAGAATTTATAAGTTTGTTATTTTTACCAACAATTTTAATAAGATCTAAATTTGATTGGTTTTTTTTATATTTTTTTAAAAAGTTAGAAATATCATTTAAATTAAATTTTCTATGACCTCCAACTGTTTTAGTACAGTTCAATTTACCCGATTCAGTCCATCTCTTAATGGTAGAAACATTAACACCAATTATTTCAGCTAATTGATAAGAGTTATATTGCATAAAATAATTTATTTTACAAATAATCTAAATTGCAAGTAAAATAATGCGCGATATGAGCGATTTATAAACACATTGTTCTTGCAATGTATTATTTTTTTTGGATAATTTACCTTATGAAGAATGTTACTATCATCGGTGGGGGATTATCATCACTAACTGCCTCTTGTTACCTGGCAGAAAAAAATTTCAAGGTTACCATTGTTGAAAAAAATGACCATCTTGGTGGTAGATTATCTTTTTTTGAAAAAGATGGCTTTGTATTTGATATGGGTCCTTCTTGGTATTGGATGCCAGAAGTATTTGAAGATTTCTTCAAAGATTTTGACAAAGATGTATCAGACTACTATAATCTCAAACGATTAGATCCTTCATACAGATTTTATTTAGATGACTTGATGGTTGATTTTTCAGCTGATTTAAATGATATATTTAAAGAATTTGAAAAAATAGAGCCTGGTTCGAGTTTAAAACTATCTGCGTTCTTAGATGATGCAAAGATCAAATATGATATTTCTTTGCAAAAATTTATACTTTTTCCAAATAAATCTATCAAAGAATATTTATCCATTGATGTGCTTAAATACTTTTTTAAGTTAGATTTATTTAAATCACTAAGATCTCATATAAATAATTATTTTTCTAATAAAAAAATAAAAAATTTTTTAGAGTTTCCTGCAATGTTTCTTGGTGGGAGCCCCAAAAATACTCCTGCACTATACAGTCTAATGAATTACGGAGACATTAAGAAGGGTACTTGGTATCCAGAGGGGGGTATGTACAAAATTGCTGAAGCTTTTTCTAGTCTCAGCAAAGAGCTTGGAGTAGAACATATTCTAGGTGATCCAATAGTTAAGTTGGATATTAAGAATAAATCTATAAAAAGTGCTATTTCAAAATCAGGAAAAATTTTCAATTCTGATTATTTTCTAGCTGGTTTAGAATATCCCTTTGTTCAAACAAAATTGTTAGATGAAAAATATAGAAGCTACAATTCAAATTATTGGTCGAAAAAACACGTTGCACCATCAGCATTAATTTTTTATTTGGGATTATCATCAAAAGTAAAAAATATTGAACATCACAATTTATTTTTTGATAAAGATTTTGATAAACATTTAATTGAGATATTTGATAATAAAGTATTACCAAGCGAGCCCTTATTTTACATTTGTTGTCCAAGTAAAACTGATTCTTCTATTGTACCCAATGATGATATGGAAAATATTTTTATACTAATCCCAATTGGTCCCGGTTCTGAAGACAGTCAAAGTATAAGAGATAAATATTTTGATCAAGTTATTAATCGAATGGAAATAATTACAAAACAAAAAATAAAAAATAAAATAATTGTTAAAAAATCTTTTTGTGTGAATGATTTTGTTAATAGATACAATGCTTATAAAGGTAATGCATACGGATTAGCTAATACATTATTACAATCAGCTGTTTTTAAGCCTAAAATTAAAGATAAAATAATTAGAAATCTTTTTTACACTGGTCATTTTACTGTTCCAGGTCCTGGTTTACCACCAGCAATCATTTCAGGTAAAATTGCATCTAATGAAATTCTAAAGGATATAAAATGAAAAACATATATGATAAATTTTCGTTAAAGACATCTAAATTAATAACAAATGAATACAGTACGTCCTTTTCTTTTAGTACAAAACTATTATCAAAAAATATAAGACCCAGTATTTACTCAATTTACGGTCTTGTCAGGTTAGCTGATGAAATCGTTGATTCGTTTCATGAATATGAAAAGGAAAAACTACTCAACAAATTAATTGCAGATTATCAGGATGCAATTAAAAATAAAATTAGTTTAAATCCAATTCTTAATTCTTTTCAAGAAGTATATCACAAGTATAATTTTGAACCATATTTAGTTGAACGTTTTTTTGATAGTATGAGAATGGATCTAAAATCAGAAGAGTATACATCTAAGCTATATGACAACTATATACATGGTTCAGCAGAAGTCGTTGGTTTAATGTGCTTAAAAGTATTTGTTAAAGGTGATAAAAAACTTTATGATGATCTAAAATACAGTGCAATGAAATTGGGTTCAGCATTTCAAAAAGTAAATTTTTTACGAGACTTAGAATTTGACTATTCATCTCTTGGTAGAATGTACTTTCCAAACATTGATAATAACAATTTATCAAACCAACAGAAATATGAAATTATTAATGACATTGAAAGAGATTTTAACGAATCGCTAATTGGTTTAAAAAAACTTGACAAAGACTCTTTTCTTGGTGTTTACGTAGCATATAGATACTACAAAGAGTTACTTTTAAAAATTAAAAAAAGCAATTTGACTAAAATGAAAGATGTGAGAATAAGAATAAGTAACTTCAAAAAAATGGCTCTAATATTAAACTCAGCGATTAAGGTTAATTTAAAAATGGTATAAGTTGTGTATTTACTCTTTTATTTATTTTTGATAATCCTGACTGTTGTTTTTATGGAAATATTTGCCATATTCGCCCACAAATATATTATGCATGGACCAGGTTGGTTTCTTCATAAATCTCATCATGTGAAAAATAACAATAAAACAGAATTGAATGATCTATATTTTGTTATTTTTTCGTTACCCTCAATATATTTTATAATTAAAGGTATATTGATAGAAAATTACATTTTTTTATCGATTGGAATTGGAATTTTGTTCTATGGAATAATTTACATCTTGCTTCATGATATTTTTGTACACAAAAGATTTGGATTTAACATAAATTTTAAAAATTCAATTTTCAAAAAAATTAAAGTATCTCACCGTAAACATCATAATTCTAGAACAAAAGATAATTGTACTAACTTTGGTTTCATTTATTATAAATGAATTATTATCTATCTATACTGTTAATTTCAATAAGTATACCTTTTATTTTCTCATTTCATAAAAAAATAGAATTTTATAAAAAATTCAATATACTTCCTAAAGTACTAATGTTTTCTGCTTTACCATTTATTATTTGGGATTTTATATTTACCGAAATTGGTATATGGGGTTTCAATAAATTGTATACTTCAAATTTTCATATATATAACTTGCCTATTGAAGAGATTTTATTTTTCTTTTTTATACCATTTTGTTGTTTATTTACTTGTCACGTTATGGACAAATATGAATTTACTTTTTTTAAAGATATAAATTTTAAGTATATTAACTATCTGTTAATATTTTCTTTATTTATGACTCTTATTTTTAATGATTTTAGACTATATACGTTTGTTTGCTTTTTGAGTTGTATTTTAGTTTTGTCAATTGAAAATATATTTATAAAAAAAATTGACTATGATTTATTTTACTCTCTTTTTTTAGTTATATTCATTCCTTTTTTCTTCGTAAATGGAGCGTTAACTGGGCTATTTTTTGACAAAACTGTAGTGTGGTACAATGTTGAAGCTATTCTTGGATTTAGAATTGTAACTATACCCATTGAAGATTTGTTTTATTCTCATCAATTGATCCTTACTAATCTCATTTTTTTTAAAAAATATGATTGTTAGATCATAATTTCTTTCAAATATCCTTCTATTGTATCTGTAGTAAAATTATTGTAAATTTTATTTAAGGGAGGAGGAACTTTTTGAAAATTATATTTTTTCAGATTACTTTTTATCTGTCTTTAATTTTAAGCCAAAATTTTAATACTCAACTTTCTGAAAGTGATTCAGACTATCATGTATTATCATTAAATCCAAATTACAATATCATTTCATTTTCAATAGAACACAATGGTTGTATTGAATTTATAGACTACATGAATTATCCTATTATGCAATATTGGAATTCAGAATTTATAGAAAATAAGATAAATTTTGAGGCGAATAACATAAATGGAAATATATATCTTATTCCAAGCGAAACATATACAACTGTAACATCTTTGATAGGAAATAATATTAATAAAAATTGCATTAATGAGATAACTGCAACAACTATTGACAATCAATCTTTGATTGCTCAGTGGTGTGAGGACTATGATGGTGATGAAATTTGTGATGATCTCGAAATTACTAATATAACAATTAATTCAAACACTCATCCATATCAGAATCTATGGTATAATAGCGATAGTATTAATTATGAAATATCAACTGAATTAGCTTTAGGGTACTATTCTAAATTAACGACGGATTCTGATTATAACCTTTCATTAAATGATGCTTTCTCAACTGATTGGCAAGGTTCATTTATTAATTTATCGGATTCAATTTATTATTTTCATGTAATTCCTATGGATTTCAATTATAATTTTTTGACAACCAAATATAAAAAATTTCAATTCAATATTAATCAAAACCCTATTCAGATAAACTCTTTAACGCATCCAGAAACAAATATTTCTTATTATAATCCTAATCCATTTTTTGTTTTTCAAAGTAAGCCTGGAATTGATAATTTCTTATGGTTAATTGATCGTGAACCTAATACAATGCCTAATCAAGAAAATTCTAATTTTCTTTCCACAACTAATTTAATGGTACCAGGATTGGATGTAGGTACTCATTATCTTCATGTAGTAGGAATTGATGAAATGAATCATATATCTGAACCGTCACATTTTCAGTTTAATATCATCAGTCAAAATATAATATTTGGCTGCAATGATGTTGATGCCTGTAATTATGATAACCAAGCAAATTTTGATGACGGCTCTTGTTTATATCAAATAGATTGTTTTGGTAATTGTGGTGGTAGTTTCGTTTTTGATGAATGTGGTATTTGTAATGGCAATAATACTTCTTGCAGTGGTTGTACAGATATTGAGGCCATTAATTATGATCCAAACGCAATAGTTGATGATGGTAGCTGTGAATATACAATAATTTTAGATTTTGTTGGTTTAAATGTCAATGATGATGGTATTGGCTATCTTAATATTGATATAATTAATTCAATAAATATTATTGGATTTCAATTTGATATAAGTGGTATAAATATTATAAATGCATCAGGAGGAGCTGCTGAAAATAGTGGATTTCAATTAACTTCAAATGAAACAACCGTTAGTGGTTTCTCTTTTACAGGAAATGTTATCCAATCTAATACTAATGAAAATAGTATTTTGACTACATTATCATTTGAATATGGAGCAGGTGATGTATGCATGTCCAATATAATGATTGCAGCTGAAGCTAGAAGTGATGGGATTATTCCTTCATTCAATGTTATTGCTCCTAATTGCGAGTATATTGAAGAAGATATAGTATTGGGTTGCATTGATATATGTGCAAATAATTTTAACCCAATGGCTAACATTGATGATGGATCCTGTGACTATTTAAGTCCTGATTTAAATGGTGATGGTGATATTAATATTTTAGATACTGTAAAAATGATTGAAATTATCTTGAATAATTAGAAACTATTAATTATTTAAACTACTTTTTTTATATAAATTAGGTGTATGAATTATTATACTAAAAATAAAGAAAATCTACATTATTGGGATCTATTACTCTCAATGATTGATCAATGTATAGACATCTCTTTAAATCATTCTCAAAGCGGTCACCCAGGTGGCTCCAGATCAAAAGTACCTGTTTTGTTATCTACATTATTATCAGGTGTTATGAAATGGGATATTAGAAATCCTGGATTAACTTTTGGTGATCGTTTTGTTTTAATAGCTGGCCATACAAATCCTGTGGTTTATGCAACATTAGCAGTTTTAAATGAAGCTTTAAGGATTAAATATGATCAAACAAAAAATAATATTTATCTTAATCCTATGGGGCCTGATTTTACATTAAACTATGAAGACTTACTCAATTTAAGAAGAAGAGATGGACTGCCTGGTCACGCAGAAATGGAAGGAAAAACACTATTTTTTAAATTTAATACAGGACCATCAGGACATGGTGCAGCGCCAGCTGCTGGCCAAGCATTTGCATTGAAATACTCTGGCGCTGAAAATACACGAGTTTTTGCTTTTGAAGGTGAAGGAGGCTTAACAACTGGCGTAACGCATGAAGCTCGTATTTCATCCTATGGCTTAGGACTTGGAAATTTAGTTTATGTTATAGATTGGAATGATTATGGTATTGATAATAGACCTTTCAGTGATATTAAAGCTGGAACTCCAAAAGATTGGTTTAAGCCNTATGGNTGGAAAGTTGAAGGAGCTGAAAAAGGAGATGATTGGAAATCAATTTTAAATGCTTANACNAATCTTTTTACGAATGAAAATNAAAATGAGCCAAAAGCAATTTGGGTAAAAACAAGAAAAGGTCGAGGGTATCTAAAATATGATAGTGCTAGTCATGGTTCTCCTCATAAAAGAAACTCAGAAGAATTTTGGTTATTAAGAAAAGAATTTTCTGAAAAATATAACCTTACGTTTAAACATTTAGATGAGCCTGCATTTAACAATAGTAAACAAAACAAAAGGCAAATGCAAGATTGTCTTGAAACAGTAATGTCACTCTATGAAAAAACACCTGGTTTTGTAGATTACGTTGCTGATAGATTATTAGAAATCGCAGAATCAATACATGATAATGCTGATACACGTCAAAATTTTACAAAAAATCCATTATCTGATTCATCTATCTTTAATTTCNATNAATATCCAGAAAATTTATTTAAAAAACCTGGTGAACTAGCTCCAAATAGACAAGCTTTTGGAGATTTTGGTTCCTGGCTTAANACTTATTCAAAAAATAATTTTGGTAGACCGCTTGCATTGGTTTGCTCAGCTGATCTAGCTGGGTCAACAAATATTGCTGGATTTAGCAAGGGATGGGAAAATGAAGAAGATTTTGGAATGTATCATCATACAAAAAAACCAAAGGGGACCCTTTTGCCCCAAGGGATAACTGAATTTGCNAATGCTGGATTAATGACAGGAATTAGTACTGTTAATTTCTCCGATAATCCTTATTCTGAATTTAACGGTTACATTACAGCTTGTAGTACTTATGGATCTTTTTCNTACTTAAAATATGGAGCATATAGATTATTTAGTCAAATTGCACAGGATTCTCAATTAAAGGTTGGAAAAACTATTTGGGTAGCTGGACATTCTGGNCCTGAAACTGCTGAAGATAGTAGAACTCATTTTGGAATTTTTGCTCCTGGTGTGACTCAGTTNTTTCCCGAAGGNAAGGTTGTTAATTTGCACCCTTGGGAGTATAATGAAGTGCCAGTCATGCTTGCTGCATCCTTGAGCCGAGATATCCCAATAGTTGTTTTGCATTTAACTAGACCTCCAATTAATATCCCTGATCGTGAGTTATTAGGTATGCCATCACATTTCGAATCTGCCAAAGGTGCATATGTAATNAAAGAATATGATTATAATCGTCCAAAAGATGGCGTTATTATTGTTAGAGGGACTAGTGTAATTAACGAATTGACTAAAATATTACCAGAAATTAATAAATCTAATTTTCCAAATATAAAGATAGTGGCTGCTTTATCATGGACATTATATAATATGCAAAATGAAACATATAAAAAATCAGTTTTGAGTGATGACGACTGGTTTAATTCTATGATAATTACAAATACATCTTTAAACAATATGGGACATTGGATAAAACATCCATTGATGAAAGAATACTCTTTGTCACCTGATTGGGATAATAATTGGAGATTTGGAGGAAATCTCACTGAGGTTATTGATGAATCTCATTTATCTTCAGAATGGCAAATGAAAGCAATCCAGCAGTTTTGTAAAAGTAAAAAAGAAAGATTTGAAAAGTTGAAAAATATGTTACCATCATTNGATGAAGAGTCTGCTGAGGTATAGTGGTTCAAGATTTTTCAAATAGATTAGATTGCTTGGGCACTGAAACAGCATTTTTAGTTTCTAAAGATGCTAATGAATTTGCGTCTAAAGGGAATAAAATTTATCCATTTCATTTAGGTGATATTAACATAACTACCCCTAAAAATATTATTGAAAAATCCGAATTTGCAATGAAAGATGGTAAAACAGGTTATGTTCCATCAGAAGGNATACCAGCNTTGAGAGATGCTCTTGCNGAAAAATTAGGCNNTGAAAGAAATATTAATCTTACTAGAGATAACATCATAGTTCAGCCTGGAGGTAAACCAGTTATTTTAAAGTTTATTCATTCTTTAATGGATCCAGGTGATGAAGTATTATATCCTAATCCTGGTTACCCAATATATGAAAGTCAAATTGAATACAATGGTGGAATAGCTAAAGCATATTCTTATAATTTAAGTAATAGTGGATTTTCCATTGATAAAAAACAATTAGAAAATTCAATTAATAGTAAAACAAAAATTTTAGTTTATAATAATTACCAAAACCCAATGGGTAGTGAATCAAGTGAAGAAGAAATGAATTGGATAGCCGATTTTGCAATTAAAAACAACTTATGGGTTTTAAGCGATGAAGCTTATTTTAACATTCAATATTCAGGCACTCCTAAAAGTATAATTTCAATACCAGGAATGTTTGAAAGAACAGTAATTTTATATACTTTTTCCAAAACATATGCCATGACGGGATGGAGGCTTGGAGCTGCAGTTGGACCAAAACCTCTAATGAAGTACTTTTCAAAGTTAAGCGTTAATGACGAATCTTGCACAAATCATTTCATTCAATATGGTGGTGTAGAAGCTTTACTAGGAGATCAAAGTGGTGCTAATTATATTTTGACCAAGTTAAAAAAAAGACGTGACCTTTTGTCCAAAAAACTGAAACAAATCAATGGTGTAAATTTATATGTACCAAATTCTACCTTTTATCTTTTTCCTGAAATAACAGATATTTATGATAAAATGGGTGCAAAATCTTATGAAGACTTTAGAAAGAAAACCTTACTCAATACTGGAGTAGCTTTTTGTACTAGAGAACATTTTGGAAGAGTTGATGACAATGAATCAAAAAAGTTTATTCGTTTTGCTTATTCAGGAATAAATTGTGATCAAATTGTTGAAGGGATTGATAAACTTTCAAAATTTTGGTCTCAATTATAATTTTTACCAGATCTGATTTAGCTCTTTTTGTGAGTTTAAAGGATACAAAAAAGCCTCTACAAAGTAAAGGCTTTTGAGCGGGATGAACGGGACTCGAACCCGCAACTTCCTGCGTGA
>NZTO01000035.1 GCA_002703375.1 Fidelibacterota bacterium
CCACTTAATATTAAAATACCACACAAAAATACATTCATTGTAATTATTTCGCCAAAAATTAAAAATCCTAAAAACGAGGCAATGATTGGCTCACCTAAGGGAACTGACATTACAACGGTAGTTGGAAAAAATTTAAGTGAATACGATAGTATTCCATGACCAAGAATAGTTGGTATTATTCCCAAAAATAAAAACACACTATATTCAAACTTACTATAGTTAAAAAAACTATTATTTAATATTATCATTACAATAAATAAAGTAAAACTTGCTGTAGAAAACAAAATTTTAGTGTACTGATATGTATCAACATTATTTCGTACATCTTTTCCAATATTATATGTTACAGCAATTAAAACCGAACATAAAATTGCATATAAATTCCCAATTCCATGATCTAAACTAATTTTCAAACTTTCAAAATGAATTAATACGCTTCCTAGAAAACATATTGTCAAACCAATGTAAACATTTTTATGAAGAATTATTTTTTTATAAAATTTTTCGTAAACTATTGAGAAAATTGGTGCCATCGTACCAAATAAAGTAGCGTTTGAAATAGTTGTAAGTTTTAACGCTTTGAAAAAAAATATAAAATGAAATGCCAAAAAAACACCAGCAATTATAATTTTAAATAATGTTTTATTCTTTATTTTTTTTACTTTATAAAAGGGATATACTAGCCATAATATTAACCCTCCTATGGTCATACGCCAGAATGCAATCGTTTCGGGGAGTACGTTAGGTAACAACTTTACAAAAATAGCTGATGAGCTTACACTAAATAAAGCAAAAATTAAAAGTAAAGTAGTTGAATTGGGATTTTTTTTTATTTTTATATTACCTAATTAAGGTAGAAGACTATTGCGTAACGTACAACGTTTCTGTTGCAACCATACCTCCAAAGTAAGCTCCATTTCCATCAGGTTGCAATAGTTGCCAATTTCCAATTGAAATAACTGATGAATCCAAAACAGCTCCAGGTTTTATTCTTAATTTCAACGTAGCAATTTTTTGATCAAGTATTTCAAAAATATATTGTTCGCCCGGGGTTTCTTCAACAAAAGCTCCAACAAGAGAAATTTTACCACCTTCAGCATATTTTACATAATTAAAATCGTCCATTGGCTCAATATCTGAATTAAAAAGATCTTCGAAAACAATAGTTTTGTCATCAAATGTTCCGTTTCCCTCAAGTTGACTTGAGGTGGAATCAGATGAGTTATAGTTATCGTTATTAGGGTCATTTACAGTTAAATCTTGTGTTAGATTACATCCTCCTGTACCATCTTCATAGCTATCTTCACATCCATCAAGACCATAATCTTCGTATTCTTCTCCGTAATCCCAACCACCATCATTATCTAAATCAGTAAAGGGTTCTGAATAGATTTCAAACACATCTTCATCAAAAAAAATTTCACAAGCAAATGCTGATATATTTTCAATTGAATACATTTCAAAAGAGAATTCATACTCAGTTGCTGTTTGATTTTGAAAACGAAGAGCAAGTGTTGGTGAGATATCTCTATCTTGTATTAAGGTGTTACAACTATGAAAAATTAAACATACAAATGATGCAAAAATTATTTTTTTCATTATTTTATTAACATCATTTTATTTTTGATTACAGTACCATTTGATGATTCTAATTGATAAAAATAAACTCCAGATGATATATTAGAGCCATCAAAATCAAAACTATAAATTCCAGGTTCTTTAATGCCTAATTGATTTTCAAAAACTACTTCACCTAATATATTTGATATAGTAATTATAACATTTGAAGAAGTTGGAATTTCGTACACTATTTTTGTAGTTGGATTAAATGGATTAGGACGATTTTGGTGAAGCTTGAATTCAGAGGGTATTTCTACAATAGGTTCAAATCCAAATAAGTTTTCTAATAAATTGTGAACGTCACTATTTTCTTGACCATTTGGTAGATTGTAGTAAATATTTTCAAATTCTGCTCTATATTGACTTAAATCAATACTGGTGTAGTAATCGCTAAAAGATGATGTTGAATTAGAATATTCAGTTGTACTGTTAAAATTTATGAAAACTACTAAAATATCAAAAATATCTATCACCCCATCACCATTTGCATCAGCATAAAGAGCTGGGATGTTATCCCAATTGTCATATCCTATTTGTTGCTGCCAGGTGTAATCATTGCCAGATGTAAGTATCCTTGGACTACCATGTTCCCCCCAAAATACTCCAATAGGCAAGATATCATTTTCGTCAACAATGCCGTTTCTATCTGTATCTCCTGGCCATACTCCAAAATAACATTCATGATCATTAATCGTCGCATCTTGATCATAATTAAGAGCATCTGGATCTGTACAGCCTGTACAAGTTTCATTATCATTATCAAAATTTATATCACAAATACCACAATCATCTAACATAGCACCATAAACTTGCTCATTTAATTCTTGCTCTAGTATAATTTCATCAGAAGCATATATTGGATTGCAAACTCCAAGACAATCAACATAATCATTAATTCCATCTCCATCTTGATCAAGATAAAAACCATCGCATATACCACAATCATCTACAGAATTTGAGTTGCAATCTGGATGATAATCATAATTATTTGTAACAATGGAATCTAACAATTCTGGCAAACATAACGAATATTGGTTATCAGGATCTCCCAACAAATCTAAATCATTATCTGCATACCAAGTTGTCATTTCATCAGGATGACAACAACCGTTTGATAAATCACTATATTCTAGATATAAACTATCAAATTCTTTTAGACCGCAATCTTGGTCACCTGAACACCCATATGGTGTTTCCGTAGGGTGACAATCATCATTACAATCCTTCCAAAAATCTGGATCTAATTCAGGACTTAAACAATCACCACAGTTACCGATAAAATATCCATAATTGTCATCATCTGGACAGGACATATTACAATCATACCCTCCTCCAAAATCATTTTCAGTAACAAAGCCATCAACTTCATTGTAAAAGGATGCGTAAGATTCATCAATACAAGTTTGACCACCTATACAAATTCTACAATCATCTTCAAAAGCACATCCTGCTTGATTGGGGTTATCATCACAATCATCAACTATTGCATCTCCATTACAATCTACGTCAATATCAAATCCCTTTATTTTTTGAAGATAATGTTGAGAGTTAGCATTAAATCCAGGAATTGTTGATGGGTCCCAAGATCCATTCCCATTTGTATCTGTGAATGTATCTCCATCATCAGCACCATAGCAACCGTCACCATTAACATCCTCAAATGGTTCTTTGTTATCAATAATTGCATCATAAGCCAAATTTTCATCATTATTCCAAATTCTGTAGTTAGTTGGATTTTCCCCTACATTCAAACCTTCAACAAATCCATCAGACCCATTCATAAATACCTGAAAAGATGTCGCTCCATCATTCATCACAACAACGTTTGACCAACCTAAACAAATTTCATATTCGTCACCATTATCAGGACTACCATCTGGGTCTACATTTTTAAAAGCAGCAATTATATCTCCAGATTCTAAATCTATTATTGTGTTATTTTTTGTGATGAATGCTTCTTGAAAATTATAAAACATCTGAGTCGTAGATTGTTCATAACACCAACCAGATTCAGGATGTTCATAGTCTGCTAGTGCATTGTCAGGATCGCAAGAGGAATATATAAACTTTGGAAAAAAGAGAGATAAAATTAAGATTTTAAAATATGAAAGATAAGTTGTATTTGTAAGCATTTTAGATTTCCTAAATATTATTAAAATGACAAAAATAGCTAACTAAAATATTATAGAAAGCTATATTATAAGTTTTGTTATTTATTAAAAAGTTTCTTCCAATACAACTTTACCTTCGGGATCAAAATGTTTCCACACACCAATTCGCGCATTATTTTTATATTGACCTTGAAGGCGGGGTTGACCATTATCATAAAAAACTTTGATTGGACCGTTTAATTGATCGTTTTGAAAATTTCTCTCCCTGATAACAGTTCCGGAGTTATTAACAATAACCACTTTGTCTTTTTGTTTTGTTTTTGTTATTCGTTCTTTCATAACTATTACAGTACCTATATTAAATAATAATTTAAATATATAATGTGATCTATATCACATGCAAATCAATTGAATCATTTTTTTTCAACATCATTAAAACTTTCTTTAATTTTATCTTCTGTTTTCGCTTTGTTAAAATTGAGTTTAAGTTCTTCAATAACTTTTTTTAAACTTAGGATGATTTCAGTATTTTTGATAAATTCAGCATCCATTGAAAAATCAGTCATACCCTCTTTGCTTTTTAACAGTACATATTCTCCAAATTCTTTGATTTTTTTATTATATTCTCGTTTGGTAACTTCAATTTCAATTTGGATTTTTCCTTTTCTAGTTAATTCACCCCCTTTGTCAATTGCAACTTGAATGTAATCGCTAGTTTTGGCTGCTAGTTTTTCACTCCAAACTCCCATATCTTTCATTATTTTTTCAAATATATCTGACATTTACTATCCTTGATTAATAAATTTGGATTCCAACCAATTAGCTAGATAAAACATTATTCCACCATAAAAAAACATTTTTAGTTCATAATTCATATTTCTATCAAAAAAACCATAATACAATCCTGACATTACTGTCAAAAGCGCGAAAATTTGTATCATTTTTATTGAATACCAAAGTAAAGTTATCATAATTCTAGTTTTAAATTTAAAAATATTTTAATATTTTATCCAAAAGTGATGGTTGAGTTCTTTTTCTTAATAGAGAAATTGGATCTGTTGATTTCGATAATATTTTTGTAATTAGATATAGTTGATTATCATTTAATCTTTCATAAAATTTTCTGTTTCTTGAAGAAACACTCATATGAGCCTTTATCCTATCACGATATATACTGCCAAAAGATTTATCTTTAAAAATAGATTCCGTCGCCAAAGAAGCTGATGCTACAGCATATTGTATACCAAATCCAAATAAATAATCCTGAAAACCTCCAGCTTCTCCTATGTAAATTCTACCTGATTCATCTACTTTTGTTTGTTTAAAATTGAAAGAACCAAAACTAGAAAAAACCTTGTAATTTTTTATTTTCATATTAAAAGTTTTTTTTGAATAATCTATTAGTACTTTCAAAATACCATCAGTTCTTTTTTTTACTTTTTTATAAGCAACAGCTAAAGTAGCTTTACCATTTATAACAATTAAATATCCATAACCTTTTGGGGCTATTTCATTACCTAAAATTAGCTGAACTTGGTCTTCTAAATCGGTATCAAATGTTATTCCTCTAATAAAGGCATTTGCTTTTTTTGAACCTGTTGCAATTATGTGAGCTTGATTTTTTCTTATTTTTTGATTAAAATTAATTTTAATATCTTCTTTTTCAACTTGAGATTGAAGCTCATAATCCAAATCACCAGGCTGATCTCCTCTACTTAAAATATAAAAGAAAGGTTTAGGACTTTTAATTAAAATAGATTTTTTGTCTACCATATTAACATTAAATGAATGAAAAACCTTGTAATTAAATGTTATTTTTATTCCAATTTTTTTTAACTCTTCGATAGGATTTGAATATAAATTCCAAGTTTCTAAACCTTCAAAATCACTGTGTCTATTAAATCCACAGCGTGATGCTTTTTCATAAAGGATTGGGTTATAACCATTTTTTTTTAAGATTAATGCAGCTACTAACCCAGAAATACCAGAACCGGCTATGGTAATTGTTCTATTTTTAAATGAGTTTTCTAATAATTTTCGATACACTTGTTGGATCAACTCTGCCTTTTGTAATTTTCATTACCTGCCCCATGAAGAAACCTAAAAGTTTTTGCTCTCCATTTTTGAATCTATCAGCTTCTTGTGGGTTATCTTTAAATACTGTTAGAACTATTTCTTCAATGCTTTCACTATTTTCATTTAAACTAAATCCTTCACGTTTAATAATTGCTAGTGCGTCATCATTAGTTTCGATCATTATATTAAAAACATTTTTTGCATTAGCATTAGTAATTACATTTTGATCAATTTGCTTCAAAAGACCTGATAGTTGCTCTACAGATACTGGACATTCATCTATAGTTATTTTATATTCTTTAAGCAATCTTAAAACTTCTCCAAGTATCCATTTACTTGCTAAATGTGGCAGTCCTGAGCTTTTGCAAATTGATTCAAAAAAATTAGCTAATTTTTCATCTTTCACAATAATAATAGCATCGCTGAGTTTTATGTTATATTCATGAACAAAGCGTTTTTCTTTATCTGAAGGTAATTCCTTTAATTTCATTTTTAAATTATTTATTAATTGATTAGAAATTGACAATGGAGGGATATCAGGCTCTGGAAAATATCTATAGTCATGAGCTTCTTCTTTTGTTCTTATTATATAAGTTTTCCCTTTGTTTTCATCCCACATCATAGTGCACTGATCAATTTTACCACCATCTTCAATTAAAGAAATATGTCTATTAATTTCATAATTTATCGCTCTCTCAACAAAACGAAATGAATTTAAGTTTTTTATTTCTGTTCTAGTACCAAAATCTTTTTGACCCTTTTTTCTCACTGAAATATTTGCATCACACCGCAAATTACCCTTTTCCATATCACAATCAGATACTCCAGTATATTGAATAGTTTGTTTCAAACGATCAAGATATTGTCGAGCTTGCTTTGCATTACGTAAATCAGGTTCACTTACAATTTCGACTAAAGGAGTTCCACACCTATTTAAATCAACCAGAGACGATTCTCCTACATCGTGAATTAATTTTCCTGCATCTTCTTCCATATGAGCGCGAGTAATACCAATTTTTTTAACACCATCAGAGTCATTAATTTCTAAAAAGCCTTTTTCACAAATTGGATCATTGAATTGAGAAATTTGATAACCCTTTGGTAAATCTGGATAAAAATAATTTTTTCTTGAAAAGGTTGTTTCAGATCTTATTTTACAATTAAGTGCATGACCTATTGTTATAGCATACTCGATAGCTTTTTTATTAACAACTGGAAGGGCTCCAGGCATACCCAAACATCTAGGACAAGTTAAAGTATTTGGTAATTCACCGTAAGACCACTTGCAACTACAAAACATTTTTGTATCAGTTGAAAGCTGAACATGAACTTCTAGTCCAATAACAGATTCCCATTCATTGTTTTGTTTATGATTCATTATAATTTTAGTTGGTGTATTTTAAGTATTTCATCTAAGTTTTGGAGACTCTCAATAATGTGACTTTCTAATTTACAATCTAGTTTTACTACAGCATATGCAATATCATTTTTACTAGTTCGGCTTAATAAATATTCTCCAATATTGACTTTATTTTCTCCTAAAATAGAACCAACTTTACCAATTACACCAGGGACATCCTTATTCTGCATGAACAACATATTACCTTCTGGCTTCATATCAAGTTCAAAACCCATAATATCAACAATTCTGTATAGATTTTTACCATATACACATCCACTTAACGTAACTGTTTCTGTATCAGTTTCTACTTTTGTCATAATTAAATTAGAAAAAGGAATTTCTTTATTCTTGTATGAATGAGATGTTTTAATTCCTCTTTCTTTAGCTATAAAATTTGCATTGATAAAGTTAACACCTCCATCAACAATATCGTTTAACAACCCCCTTATAAAAGACAACAAAATTGTTTTGCTTTCTTCAATTGAACCATAGCAATCTACATAAATTGCTTTTACTGCACCAGATGATAGCTGTCTTTGTATTGAACCGATTGTTTCAGCTAACTTAATATAAGTTGAAATTCTTTTTAAAACTCCCATGTCAGCTAGAGGCATATTTATTGCATTTCCCATTTCCTCATTTTTTAAATAATTTACAACTTGTTTGCATATGGATATAGAAACACCTTCTTTAGCTTCAAGTGTTGATGCTCCAAGATGCGGAGTTAATAAAATATTTTTTGCATTTAATAATGGATTATTTTTTTTAATCGGCTCATTTTCAAAAACATCAATCGCTGCTCCTGCAATTATATTACTATTTAGAGCTTTAGCTAAATCTGTTTCGTTTAATAATCCTCCCCTAGCGACATTAATAATACGAGATGTTTTTTTCATCATTTTAAATCTATCATAATCAAATAAATATTTGGTTGATTCTATTAATGGCACGTGCAATGAAACAAAATCACTTTCCTTTGTAAGTTGATCTAATTCAACAGCTGTTATATTTTTTTCTTTCAATATTTTTTCATTTACATAGGGATCATACCCAATCACCTTCATCCCAAATGAAGTTGCACGATGCGCGACCTCAAGACCAATTCTTCCAAGTCCAATAATCCCTAATATTTTATCCCTTAATTCAACACCAAGGAAAGTATGACGATTCCAATTACCTTTAACAAGATCAATATGTGAAAAGTGGATATTCCTTGATAAAGAACAAATCATAGCTATTGTATGCTCAGCAGCAGATATTGTGTTACCGTCAGGAGTATTCATAACAACAACTCCTTTTGAAGTTGATGTAATAATATCAATATTGTCAACACCAACACCTGCTCTACCAATAACTCTTAAGTTTTGTGCCTTATTTATTAGTTCTTTGGTTACTTGAGTACCACTACGTACAATCCAAGCATCAATGCTTTCTATAAATTTTAATATATCATTTTTTTCAAGGTTTGTTTCATATATTAATTCAAAACCACTATTTTGTAATAATTTAATTCCAGAATTTGAAATTGGATCTGTAACTAAAATTTTCATTTATTCAAATCTTTTAAAACTTTATCAAAAACGTCTAAATATTCTTTAAGCATTTCAAAAGTCACGTTACCCATATGCGCTATTCTAAAGGCTTTATATCTAAGCTTGCCATAACCTCTATCCATTCTGTATCCTTTTGATAATAAAATTTCATTAATTTTATTAATATCCCAATTTCTATCATTACAAATACAAGTAATTGTATTAGATTCACATCCTGTTTCGGTAAAAATAGTTTGACCTCTATCAGAGGCCCATTTTCTAGTAAATTCAGCCATTTTTATGTGCCTTAACCACCTATTATTAATACCCTCTAAATTTATTTGTTCTAATATATATTTCATACCATACATGTGAGGAATTGATGGAGTGGAGGGTGTTTGCATTTTATCATAATATTTGTCATAAATATTTAAATCAAAATAATATCCTTTATTTTCAATACTATTTGATACTTTCCTAAATCGATCAGATACTGAAAATATTGAAAATCCTGCAGGCAATCCCCAAGCCTTTTGCAATGAAGAAAAAATGTAATCGATTCCTAATTTATCAACTTCAATTTTAGTACCAGCCATTGAACTCACTGCGTCAACAAGCCATATAACATCAGGATATTTATGAATTAGTAAATTAGATATTTGTTCTAAATTACTTTGGGTACCAGTGGAAGTTTCATTGTGAACCATAGCAAAAACATCATAGTTCCCAGTAGATAAAGCTTTATCTATTTCATTAACATTAACTCCTTTTCCCCATTCAAAATCAATTTTTTTATTTTTTAATCCTAAAGAATTTGATACAGATACCCATTTATTACTAAATGCTCCATTAACTGCGTGCAATACTCCTTTTTTTACTGAATTAATAACAGACATTTCCCAAAGAGCTGTCGCAGGATTAGAAGCTAAATAAATTCTATTATTTGTATATAGAACTTTCTGGATACCTATGACAATAGATTTCATCAATTCTGAAAATTCAGGGGTTCTATGTCCTATTTGTGCTTTAGAAAAAGATTCTAAAACATCTTTAGTGACTTCAGTAGGTCCAGGGATAAAAAGTTTTGGAGGATTATTCATATATTTTATTAATTAATAACACATTAAATTTTAATGATTAATATCATTGTTTTCAAAGCCTCTAAATATAAAAATATATTAATTATTTTATTTTTTTTTAATAGTACATTGCCAATTCATCTTATATTAATAAATTACACAATGAGTCTTCGCATAAATGAAATATTTTATAGCATTCAGGGTGAATCTTCCTTATCAGGATTACCTTGTATTTTCATACGTCTTACATATTGCAATTTGAGGTGTACTTGGTGCGATACAGAATATTCATTTTACGAAGGTAAAAACATGAAAATAGATGAAATTTTAACAGAAATCAAAAAATACAATTGCAAACTAGTTGAAGTAACTGGAGGTGAACCTTTACTTCAAAAAGAATCTATTAAATTAATGGAATCCTTAATTTCAAGCGGATACAAAGTTATGCTTGAAACAGGAGGCTCTTTATCAGTTAAGCAAGTTCCAAAAGAAGTAGTTAAAATTATTGATTTTAAATGTCCTTTCAGTGAAATGAATAAAAAAAATCTTTGGACAATTTTAGATGATATGCAAGATCATGATGAAATAAAATTTGTCATTGGTAACAGAGAAGATTATGAATGGGCAAAAAACAAAATAAAAAAATATAACTTAACTAAAAAATGGATTGTACTTTTTTCTTGTGTTTTTAATGAGCTAAGTTATGAAAAATTAGCAAAATGGATACTTGATGATGCCTTGAATGTAAAATTTCAAGTTCAAATGCACAAACATATTTGGGATCCTAATACAATAGGAGTATAGTATGAGTAAAGCTATTGTTTTAGTCTCGGGGGGAATGGATAGTTGTGTTACAACTTCTATTGCATCAAAACAATTTTCAAAACTTGCATTACTGCATGTAAACTACGGTCAGCTTACNCAANAAAGAGAATTGCAAGCTTTTAAAGATATANAAAAGTTTTATTCAATTAAAGACTCACTNATAATTGATATGAGTCAATTTAACATAATTGGTGGTTCAAGTTTAACCGATTCAAATATACCTGTAACAAAAGCTGATTTAAATAATAAAAAAATTCCATCATCATATGTACCTTTTAGAAATGCAAATATTTTGAGTTCTGCTGTATCNTGGGCTGAAGTAATCAACGCTAAATCAATATTTATAGGCGCAGTAGAAGAAGATTCCTCAGGTTATCCGGACTGTAGAAGATCTTTTTTTGATGCTTTTGAAAAGGCAATTGATAAAGGAACAAAAAATGACACAAAAATTAAAATTGAAACACCGCTTATTCACTTAAGTAAGAAAGAAATAATCTTGAAAGGCGTTGAACTTGGTGCACCTTTACATTTATCTTGGAGTTGTTATAAAAATCAAGAAATACCTTGTCAGAATTGCGATTCTTGTGCTCTTAGAAAGCGTGGATTCAAAAATGCTAAAATTAAAGATCCTATATTAAATTAAGNTAAATTTAAAAAACTAATCTAAAATTTGTTCAACTAAAAGTATTACATCAAGCAAATTTATTTCATCATCTTTATTTACATTACCCAACCAATATTCAATTGGTTCAGGTACTATAATTGTCAGTATGTAATCAATGATTATAATAACATCCAAAATATCAATTACATTATCCTGATTACTATCTCCAACTAACCAATCAGGGTGCCCCCCATTATCGAAAAAATACAACATTGTTTCTAANAATGTCCTTCTAGCAAATATATTTTCAAATCCACCATACTCAACAGTAGAAGCTAAGGTTCTATAATCATCATTATCATTTGCAACCATAACAGAATAAATTGGATTATCATTATTTATTATTGGAAATGCTGAAGACGAAAATAATAATCTATCAATTGAATTGTTCTCACCATTGTAATTTGTCTCAAATTCTGAAGCAAATGTACCTGCAATACCAACTAAATTAGTGATATCACCATTTCCNTCATCGGAACCAATACAATTAAAATAATTAGAAAATTGATTATCAAAATCATTATACCAAATATCAGCATCCTCTAAATAAATNTTACCTCCTGTTTCTAAATAATTCATAAGAACTAATTTTTCGTAATCAGATAAAATATGGTTATTTGGCCAAATACCGTTTATAACAAAAATTGCTTTAAAGTTATTATCTTCTAAATTTCCAAAAGATAATAAATCATTTGACAAATATGCATTTTTGTTAAGNTAATCTAAATCATTTTTAATTTCTAAACCTGAAAGAGATGAATTTGAATTCGGCTCCCAAATCAAATACTCAATATTAGAGCCGTAAAAAATATTTATTTCTTCTGAAAATTCACTCAAATTTTCTGGTTCTTCATTATCTATTGAAACAATTGAATATTTATAAAAATATCCTTCTAATGGATTATCTATGAATGTCATTTCCATATTATTAACACCATTTTGTTCAAAAATGAATGAATCATTTCTATAAACTCTAACAGATTTTAAATCATCCAAATATGTATTGTCTGATTGCGTACTTGGATTTACCCAAGATAATTCCATCCCATTTTCTACTATATTTACGGAAAAGTTCATTGGAGGTGATGGGAAAGGTGAACCACCTGAATAAACAGTTGATGAGATCGAAGTACTTACACTATCTGTATTTAAATCTAATGTTAGCAGATCATATTTATAATAATTACCATCTATCAAGCTAAANTCATTATAAGATGAAGCATTATTTACTTCTTGAATTAACTCTTCATTTCGATAAATTTTTATCAAAAAANTATCTAAACTTGTTCCATCATATANTTGTTCTGGNTTGGTCCAATTTATTTGAACCGAGTTTGGAGTTTCATAATTACTGAATACATTTAAGTTTGATGGAGGCATTGGATCAAGTAAATCTGATTCATTACATCCATTAAAATCAACTACNTATAATCCTGAAGATCTATCAGAGATATATATATTACAAGACTGTTGAAATGGATAGACACCCCAAGCACCACTATATAATCCTCCATCTTCATCGTTTAAGAAGGTATCATAGTAACCAGCCAATGTAGGTTGATTAATATATGTAATATCTATAATTTGTAAACCAAATCTATAATAACTTATGTATGCATATTGATCTCTAATGAAAATATTATGAGCAGAGTCCCATTCTGCACCCAAAGGTGTCCATTCAGAAATCAAATTAACGTTATCTAAATCATTNACATCCCAAATCATAATATGACCAGATTCTCTTTCAGATGCTGTTAGTACATAATTCCCATCATCTGTTGTCCAACAAGCATGAGCTGATGGAACGTCAGTCCAATAATTTATAGTAATTGGATTTTGTGGATCAGAAATATCAATCGCAAACATAACCCCAGAATATATACCGCATCCATATAAGATATTTTGATTTATACAAATATCGTGCAAATACTCTTCATTCCAAATACCAATTTGCTCTGGATTTTGTGGATCTTCTAATGAAGCAATAATCAAATAACCAACATCACTGGCTCCCATTATGTAAAGGTAACCATTATCTATCATTAGATTATGAGAATTTCCAACTCTAGTAAAAGTNTTCACTANTACTGGATTGTCAGGATCTTGCATACTTACTATTTGAACTCCACCGTTGCTATTCTCNGTNCCAATGTAAATATACTCNCCATATGATTTAATGTCTCTCCAAGTAGATGGACCACCTTCAATAAATCCCCTTTCAATGGTGGTGTTATCAAGTATTTCAATAATTGAAGTTCCTGATTCAGTACCTACTATTGCGAATTCTCTATTGTCATTAGTCTCATAACCCCAAATATCATTNACACCGAAATCATAATCGTAATTGAAAAGCAAATCAACATTTAATGAGTTTTGATTAAATGAGAGATTTAATAAAATTATAAAAATTGTTTTGGGAATATTCAAATTTTTATACTTTTGAACTTATCTAGAAATCTTAAAATTTAGAAAATATTATTATTCTAAAATGAGATTTACAANTAAAACAATGTCAAGAACATTGATAATACCATCGAAATTTAAATCCGAAGCATTGTATTCAGAGTTTGATGGATCATAGTTACCTATAATGATATTAACAATTCGAACAATATCTAAAACATCTACAGCTCCGTCATCATTAACATCTCCCGGTAGCGATGAATTTTCGATTACTAAAATAGAAAAATCATCAATAGATGCTTCAACTAGAGATGGATCATTTGAATCTTCAGCAATAAATCTAAACATAACTTCATTTGAAAGATCAATGTAGTCATTAATTAAAAATTCTTTATATTGCCAACTATTATTAGATTGTTGTGTTAGCTCAAGTGAGATCCACGACAAACCTGCATCATTTGAAAGATCAACCTGCCAAAAGTCTTGATTGGCCCCATCTCCTAAATTATTAGTATACCATCTCCAATATGAAACAAAGGCNGAGCTGTAATCAGACAGATCAAATATTGGAGATATTAAAGTTGTTTTTCCATTATCAATATCATCAAATCCTGCACCCTGACCAATACCATTTCCTGTAACATAACAATAGAGTCCATCATCAGAATAATCTTGATTTGGTTGAACCTGCTGTTCATATAATGTCGTCCCATTAGGAATTGCTCTTTCCCATATACCACTACTAGCATTATCACCAATTGCTCCAACTGTCCAACCTAGATTGGTTTCAAAATTATCATAAAATAGAACAGTTGTTTGACCTACTATAAATTGTATTTCTGTGATATTTTCATAGCCATCTTCATCAGAAACTAAAATTGAAATTGTTTCCACAAAACCATCAGGAGCATTATTTAAAATTTCAAAGTAAACTATATCTTGTAAATCGAGACTCGTTCTAGATTCAATTCCATCAAGCTCCAACTCATTAATTTCAAATTCAATATAATCTGAAGCTATAAATGATAATGTAATATTCCCATTAGAATCGCCCAATCCGGAATTTGATAATTCTACAAAAATTGGATAACTATTACCCTGTTCATAAGATTCATTATTCATTTGTGCATTAATTGAGTAATTAGAACCAGCATTTAAAGCAAGAAACTTATTGGGAAAAATATTTTCTTCAGCTAAAGGTAAAATTCTACTTGTTTGAGGCCAAAAACCATCTGAATTTCCACCGACTTCTGGAGTGTAGGCATAGATACCATGTTCACCAAACATATAATCACATGCCTCTCCATTAACCGGATAAAGTAAATCAGGACCTGTTCCAAGTGCATATCCATTGAATTGTACCATTTGTTCTCCATATTCTATAAATATATTAAGATCGTCATCATTCATAGGATTATCATATGTATAACCATATGGATATATTAACAAATCACTATAACTGTGATAATTAAGAGCTAGCTTAAAATTTTGTTGCTCTACAAGATTCGTTATAGCTTGAGTTTCAGATTCAGATTGTGGTGATTGTCCTCTGTAAGTTTGACCACAAGGATTAGGGTCTGAACCACTATCATCATATCCCCACAAAAATGGATAGTTTCTATTAAGATCAACACCAGTGTCGTAACCATTACAACCATTTGAACGTTTATTTTTTCGATGCATCCCTCCACCATTGGGTTCGACTGTTTGATTATAAATGTAGCCATCAGGATTTACAACAGGTACAAACCACATTTCTCTATTTTCAATAAGATGAGTTACCTGTTCATCAATACCATAATTTTCTGTTAAATACATCATAAAATAAATAAGATTCATCATGCTCATAGGTTCTCTTGAATGATGAAGACCTGTATAGAGTACTTGAGGCTCATCACCATTAAAATCTGTAAGATTTGTAATTCTTATTGCCCAAATATTTCTTCCTTCAATTGTAGTTCCTATAGAAAATTTTTCACTAACAATATCAGGGAAATTGTCATGCAGTTCATCGATTTTATTTATTATCTCATCTAATGTATAATAACCACCCATTGAGCCATCTGGGAAATCTCTTGATTCTGAACTTGTAAATCTTGATTGATAATATGCTGTTAAATCTTCAATGGTAATACTATAAAAAATATTGTTCTGATCCATTTTATCTAAATCAGAATCAGAAACAACCAGTTTCAAAGTTGTATCGTCAAATCGAAAGTGATCAAATTCAACTCCAATATAACGGAGTTTTTGTACTACCTCTTTATCACTCTCATATATCTCAATCTGATGAAATTTCTCAGCAAAAAGGGGCAAAATTGTTAAAAGCAAAATATATGTTAGAATTCTTTTTTTCATTATTACCCTTCCAATATAATATTAACTAATGTAATAATATCTAATATGTTAACAATGGTATCATTGTTTAGATCACCTATTTCAAGTTGATAATCAGTCAATTCTGCTACATTTAATATATAGTTAACCATTAACACAATGTCTAAAACATTGATAGTAGAATCTAAATTTATATCACCTTGTTGAGTTGGCATTCCACCAATAGCTGAAAAAGAGTAATATCCAGCCATTGGAAGATACTCTTCTCTACCAGTATTATCAACTGCATGTAAAAAATAGTGAATTTCTGTATCATTAATTTGGCTAGGTATATTTGCAATATATTCATCAGTATTATTACCTGGTGTAAAATATATTATTTCATAATCGTCCATTTCACTATTTTTCCAACCAATATATAATTCTTCAGCAATTAAACCTTCATCACTTAAATCATCAATTGTTGCTAATACCTCATAATTATTTTGCGGCAAAATTTGATCATTTATTGGGTTATGAAAGATTTGTAACATGTTTAAGTCAGGAATTCCTTTAGTTCTACAGTGCAATGCGTCAGTCGAATACCAATTTCCAGTAAAACCTAATATTTCATAACCTGGTAAAGCATTTTGATAAACTTCTAAAGCATCATCATCCCAACTACTCCCAGTAATTGGAACTAAGACTTTATCATTAATAATTGTTGAATTAGTGTAGGGTTGATCATTCTGTGTATATACTCTAAAGATTTCCCATGGTTCACCAAATGAATTTAACTGATTCTCAAAATAATCAACTACATTTTCAATCTCATCATACTGAGGATGAGATTGTGCAACCTCTCTTATAAGAAGCTTGGATGGAGATAAATATTTACCCCAACAGTCAATGTGATCTATATACTCATTATTAGGGTCATCTACCACATCGTAATTTGAAACTCCATAATAATCAAACATTATTTGATCTACTGCATTATTTGAAATTGAATTTTCTTCATATACCAAAGTAGTAGAAGCTGATGTTCCGTATCCATCAGTCATATAATTACCGCCACAATGAATCACATCAGCAGAAAAGTAGGGTGTACTGAGATATTGAGATAACTTATAGGGTGCATTGTTATCATTAGGACGAGGTCTATTATAAGTAAAATCCACAACTCCAACATTTTTATTGCCATCAACAACCCACCAAGGGCCGTAGTCTCTCGTCCAATAACTATCTGTTGAGCCTAATATAAATTCAACATTATTCATATTGACATCAGCATTATTTAAAGTGTTAAATGCGGCATTTTGCTGGCTATTAGACACCAAACAATATACAGTAATATCTTCAGCAATTTCTCTAATAATAGATGTAGATAATCCTAAAGGATATCTGATCAACATGCCTTGCATTCTTTCATATTCAGCAATGTTTCTTACAGGACCCTCTGGAGGATCTGTTAATCTTGACATATCTTCAATGGTATGTCTATTTAACCACTCTTCTGGAGTAAATCCTTTGGGCAATTCTGTACTTAATAAAATGTTAAAATAAAGTATAAAGTAAATTATTTTCATTAATATTACCTCTTATTTTTATAGCAATTTATTTAAAAATGTAATTTTATTTTTCTTTTTTTGTGTAACAATATGTGCAAAAATCACCCATTTGTACATCAAAACCGCAATATTTACATTTCCAAGCAGAAAGGTACATACTTTGTTCATAATTATTATTTTTACCTTGAAAAATTAATACTAAAATACAGAGAAGCATTATGAGGAATATTAATGAAAATATAATAAAACTCATATATAGATTTTAATCACAAGAATTAAAAAATTCAGATATATGACCGATGCATTCAATGGCTTGGCCTAAATTTATGATATTGTCAAATTCTGTAAAATCAGTACAACTAAATTTATTTATAGCATTAAGTTCATTAACTAATAAATCAAAGTAATTATCAGAGTTAATATTATCAAAATTCATAAGATTTAAATACATTTTAGATCTTAAAAATCTTATATTGTCAATATCAATGCAATCATCATGTAAAAAATTATAAAAATTATCATTTTGAATTAACAATTGAGATTCATTCAAACTTTCATTTATTGATGTTACAATATCACCTTTGTTAATATTAATATTATTATCATTGAAATATAAGAACATTTGATACTCAGCATAATAGTTGTACAAAAAAGTTAAACCTGCTCTTATATCGTTTTTAGTTGAGCTTGAAATTGGATCAGAATATATATCTTCAGCATATTTAAAATAATTAAACGAATTTTCTCTTAATGTTTCTCGCTCTAAATCGTTAATTATTCCAGGTAAATTATTAGATTTGTACAAATACACCCAACCTAAACCAGAATAAGCATCTGAAAGATCATCTGAGTTGGTTTGATTTATTGCAAGATTAAAAAGATTTATTGAGGTTTCATAATCTGAAAGTTCAAACGCACTCCATGCTTCTTCTATATAGCTATCGTAATCTAAGTATTCAGTCTGTTCACCAAGACTTTCACAGGAAAAAAATAAAAATAATATTGGAAGTAACTTTTTCATCATTTTAATAACAAAATCTTTGTTGTTTTACTGAAGCCTAATGTCTGCATTTTAATAAAGTACATTCCACTTGGAAAATTTGAACCATCCCAAATAACATTGTATTGACCTGGTTGATAAATATTATCTGATAGTTCTTTTATTTTTTCTCCCTTAATATTGAAAACAGATAAATTGACTCTAGATTCAAAAGGCATATCAAATTGAATTGAAGTGAAAGGATTAAATGGGTTTGGATATGCTGGCTTCAAATCAAATTCAACTGGAATTAATTCAAATTCTTCTTCAACAGCGTCTAAATTAACAAATACTGCAAAATATCCAAGCTCATAAGTTTGTGTAAATGCGACACCATTTTCATATTTTGTTGATAATGGAATCCAAGAATTGTCCTCTCTTTTAAATATTTGAATTTGCCATGGGAAATAATCCAAGGTTAATGAATCATCAATTTTGAACTCAATTGTAGCAGGTAAATTTAAACTAAAATTATCAGGAGAGATATATATCTCATTTGAAATTGGCCATTTTGAACCTCTTTCAATCACATCTACATTATATTCCATTATAATTACACCTCTATCATTATCTAAAGCGCCTGGTGGTATGGATAAATTTACCAAGCCTGATATTGAAGAAAAAGAGTTGAAATTATCAGATGATATTATTTGATAGGATAAAGTATCCGATGATATACCATAATTTTGCACTTGATCTCTTCCTTGAAACTGAATTGATAATCTTCCAGTATCTATAAAAGCACTTGAAAGAGTATATATATTTTGATCAAGAAATTCGGGTTCGTACAAAATTCTTGGTGTTAATGGTTCCATAAATACACTTATAGGTTGATTTAATCCCTCATGATCTATAATTTCTTCTGAAGTAGTTAAATATATATCAAAAAATTCAGAGAACATTTCATTCTGAATGATATTAATATCAGCTGTGGGTAGTACGATATCAATAAGAAAAGATTTATCTTCTGAATCTACACTTTTTTCTGGATCATCTCCATACAAATCGAATTCATCATTGTAGGCAATAATTCTCCATTTATATTTCTTTTCACCATTAATTCCATCAATAATATATTTATTATTACGATTTAACTCTTCATAGGAAGACGACATAGGATAAGCAAAAGTTGAATCTTGAAGATTTAACGATGAATAAGCATAATCGTAATTATTAAAAAAATCATATTTTGAGCATATAGAATCTTGCATTAAAATAGCAAGACAAAGTGAATCTCTATCTAGATCAAACTGAGAATCGCGAATTTTATCACCAATTACATATATTAAATCATCAGAATCATTATCTACACTAACCAATTCAACTCTATAAAATAAGTCATATAATAAATCATTATTTATGGTTGAATCAGTATCAACATCGTATGATCTATTCCATTTTAATAATAAATTCGCAGGGCCTGTATCTATTGGTAAGAGTGTGAATGGATACCTAAAGAATAATGAATCACTTTTGCTGAAAAATGATGAAGTATCAATACTAAAACTTTCTATATCTTTTTCTATACTAAAATCATAGGGCATATCATTGATTTGATTTACTTGAATCGGAAATAGAATAGTGTCTACAAATGTTAAACCATTATAGGATTTTGCTAGAAAAACTTCTAATGTGTCAATTCCATTCCAATCAGATAATAAATTTTCTATTTCCCATTTTTCTGATACATCTGAATTTAAACTACTTTGCTCAATGAATTTAATATTTTGGAAAATATTGTTATCAACTATGTAAATAGAATCTATATCAATATAATTTTCGATTGCATTAAGATCAGGATTAATATCAACATTTTGATAAGGTATGGTAAAACCTACAAAGGTTGTATCTTCAATGATTGAATTACCATTATTTTCAAAATATGGTAAAAATAATTTAGAAAAATCCATTACTTGATTTACTTCTGTAATTAAATTAAATCTCCCTTCTGCTAAATGATCATCTTTTAAAACAATTTCTAGCGTGTCAATTCCATTCCAATTAGATCTAAGTGAATCAATCCAAAAACTTGTATCAGTAGCATAATAGGAAGCAAAAATATTATTCTTATCATTAATAAAATCCCAAGTCAATAATGAATTATCGGAGGGATATAAGTTTAACAAGGTATCTGCATCTACATCATAATACTCTACAAAAAATTCTATTGGAAACTCGTCTTCATTTTTTTCTAATTCAGGATTAAAATATGCATTTGATACAACTGGTGGATCATTTATCGGATTAACATTGATAATCCATTGTAATGAATCTTGTGTTGAGGATGATATATATATAGTATCAGTTCCATTCCAATTAGGCAATAAGCTTTCTATTTCCCATAATTGACCATTTAAATAGTTATTACTTGAATCAATATAAAACTCATTGATCTTATTAAATGAAAAAATAGGGTTATCTATCGATTGTTCAATAAATATATCAGATGAGCCTTCAGGTTCAGCATTCAAAGTAGGATAAGCATCAAAATTCTCATAATAAAGAACGAACTGATAATCTGTTGTATCTTCGTTGATTGAATCAGTAATTGATAATCCAATCAATGAATCAGGATCTTGAACTTGATTTACTGTCATTCTAAAAGATAAATCAATAGATGAAGTAGTTGTGTCTCCATATACCTGATCAGCATTATCACCTAAATCAGATAAAATGATGATTATATCAGCTGCATCATTCGCATTTGGTGTAGATATTAATTTAAGATAGTCTGCATTTTTTTCTACTTTTACTAATTCAACATCTGGATCATAACATTGATAATCAAACCAAATAAAATTATTTTGTTCACAATTTAATTGATTTTCAAATTCTAAATTTGAACAATAAGAATCAATCCAAATGAAATTGTTTTGCTCACAATCAATAGAATTATCATATAATTGATCAATTACATATTCATCAACGATTACAGTGTCTAAAATTAATTCTGAAATTTCATTTTCAATATCATATACTATATCATTAAGATTTATTGCAATAGTATCAAAATCTTCATCAACAACTTGATCCATTAATTCTTCAATTAACTCAATTGGTTCATTGATAGATTGAACTGTAAGACTAAAAGGCAATGTTGCTGTATCAACACCACCATTAAGGGTATCGCCATCATCTTGTGCTATAATGGCAAAATCTTGAAAACCAGATTTATTTAAAATTGAAGAAAAGGATAAATAAATACCGTCATTCCCATTAAGAAATTCAAAATCTATAAAATCAACGGACTCAGGTAATATACTGTAGTTTACAATTTGATTTTCTTCTGCTAGTGGTAGTGGTAATATAGGAGATATAAATAAAGTATCAGAATAAACAAAATCTTCAATTAAATTCAAGGAATTCATTGACAAATTAAAAATTGGTGGATCATTAACGTCATTAACTTTTAAGATATATTCCTTCATAATAACACTATTGGCTGAATCTTGATTATCATTTGCAAATATATAAATTGTATCTTCGCCAATAGCATCGTCAATTGATTCTAAGTATAGATTACCTGTATTTGGATCAATCGTTAAATTAACCCAATCAAATTCATTATTTTCTAAACTAAAAGTTATGTTATCATTATCTGGATCAAAATACGAACAAAAAGCAGTGTCAAATTCAAAATCTTCAAAAAATAATAATTCACTATTTAAATAGTTGAATTCAGGGCTGTCGTTTAAAGGTCTAACTAATAAAGTAAAAAATTTATCAACTGGATCTACGATAATATCAGAATCAATTTGTTCAATTGATGATACTGTAAAATCCTGTTCACCTCCAAATTGATTTGAAATTGATTTTAAAGTAATTTTTCCAGAAATAGAATCAATGTTAATATCAACCCACTCTAAATCATTTGGTGATATTGAAAAAATTTTATCATTATCTTCAACATCAAAATAATCGTTAATTTCAATAATTATTGAATCAGAAAAATCTTCATTAACATCAATAAAATTTGTTTCATTATCAAATGATTGGGACACAAGATTAAAAGTTGGTAAATCATTAATACTCTCAACTGTTATATCAAAAGACAAAGAAAATATATTATTGCTTTCTGAATTATCTGAAGCAATTATTTCAAATGTTTCTGAGTACGCATATGAATTCAATAATGAAGTAAGCGATATAAATATTTCATTCTGATTTGTAATATTAATTTCATAATTTATAAAATCATATCCAACACCAACACTATAAGTTACTTCTTCCTCTTGTTCACCATAAGGAATCGTATCCGGTGTGATATAAATTAAAATTGTATCAGAGAAATCTTCCTGCAAAACTAAAATGTTATCAATCAAATTTACACTATTAATATTGAAATAGGGAGGATCATTAATACTTAATACATTAACATCATATAATGTATCTACATCTGTAGTATCTATTCCATCTGATATCGCATATAATACATTTAGTTGACCAAAATAGTTTTGATTAGGAAATAATAAACTTAGATTTTCATCATCTACATAGTAATTAGTTCCTGTTTGTAAAATTACATATAAATCATTACTTACGTTATCAGGATCAAAAATTTCAAATTGATTTATATCTATTAAAAGCGAGTCATCTTCATTAGTTTCTAAGTTCATTGGTTTATTAATTACTATTGGAAGATCATTAATTGGATTTACTATTATAGAAAAATTTGAAAAAGATTGTATTCCATAATCAAAAATAGAATTATTATTAGCATCTATGTATATTTCACCATCATCAAACTGACTGTTATTGTTATCATCGTAAAAAAATTCACCATCCCTAACTGAAAAACTAAAATTAACTAAACCCTCAATGCCTTCGCCAGGACTCCAAATTATAGTTCCATTAGAATCAATTTTTATACTTTCATTATATATTCTATCATTATTACTATCAATATATTCTTCTGCTGGATCCCAAGTTCCATTATTATTAAAATCTGTAAATTCTTCTCCCTCATCCCATTCTGAATTATCATTCAAATCTATAAAATCCTCTGCTGGATCCCAAATTCCATTATTATTAGAATCTGTAAATTCTTCTCCAAAACCCTCTTCAGGTAAGTTTCCTAATTTAAATATAAAAGAATCATTATCTGGATCGTCAATATTTATTTGATAAAATATTGTATCATTTTCATTTATTTCAATTATTGGAATGTCTTGAACAATAGGTGGATCATTAACCGCTTCTACTACAATAGTGAATTCTTGTGATGCAGATAGTACATTATCATTTTGTCCTGTTGTGGAGGCATCATCATAAATGACCAGATTTATTTCATCAGCAATTAAAACACCCTCTAATGGAATCCAAGAAATAATAGATTGAAAATAACTATTTTCATTTTCTTCAATTAACATTGGATCGCTATGAGTCATACCCATTGGTGCATCCTGTATCTCAATAGTAAAAGATGTATCATCCACATCATTCCAATTAAGGTAATATTGGTACAAAACGTCTTCTACAGCCTGATTAATCGGTTCACTTGTTATTATTGGTGGATCATTAACCGATTCAACATAAAAATCAATAACATAAGATGTTGATATGAAGCCATCATCAGCAATTATTGTCAATTGCCCATCACCAAATTTGTTAGGTAATAGATTTATGTATATTAATCCATTATCAATAACAGCTTCAAAGATATTGCTGCTATATTCAATGTTAAAGGATAATGAATCATTATCTGGATCAAAGAATAAGGCTTCATCAAAAATATTATTAAAATTCAAGTCTTCAAACTGCTCACATTCTTCTTCTAAATCACATATTTGATTCGTATTTAAATCCTCAAAATCCCATATCCCATTTCCATTTTCATCAACATAATTTTCACCCAGCATCGGTATGATAATTGTGGAATCATCTTCAATTAAATTATTTAAATTTATATTATTTACTATCAATGGAGCCTCATTTGAATTGATAATTTTTAATGAAAATTGATCAGATATTATTTCATAAAATGGGTCATAGGCTTTTACATGTATATCAATTTCTAAAGTATCGTTAGTTTCTAAATTAGTAGTAATTAGCTGTGCAGTCTGTCCATTATCGAATCTTGAATTGCCATTTAAATCATCAAATATTTCACGATTACAATCTTCATTCCACATACCATTACCCATACCAAGCTCCCATTGATCAGTATCATCTTCACATACAGTACATTCTTCATTACAATCTATAAAAGTTTCTGTTTGATCAATAATAAAATCAATATCTTCAAAAATCTCTCCATCTTTTAGAGCATACCAATGATATTTTAAATTGTTGATATCCTCATCATAAAAAAGCTCATTTATATCCAAATCGTATATACCATTTGAATTTTGATCTTCAAATAATTCATTATTATTTCTAATACCATCTGCGAAAGAAAAAGTGTTAGTAGAATCATAGATTGAGGCAGTAAATGTGATAGTTTGATTTTCATAAGCAATTATATCATTTAAACTATTAATCAATTCAGGTGCTATGTTATCCTCTTTAACATCAACGACTAATAACTTAGTAGTTTGATCTATTTCATAATCATTGTAATCGTTACAATAAGAATCTAGCGTTTTCATAAAAAATGGATAAAATCCCTTTTCCCAAATTCCATTTTTATTTATATCTATAAATTCCTCACATTCACTAGCGTTATCACAAATTTGGTTACCATTTAAATCATCAAAATCCCAAATTCCATTTCCAAATTCATCTTGCCATAAAATATCATTTTCACAAATTTGACCAATCTCATATTGAGTATCATTCAAAATAACTTGTTCAGTATTGCAATCAAAAAAAGGTTCTTTCCCAATGAAATTTTGATAGATAGGAGCTTGTAAATCAGGACCGAAGTCTTCTTCGTTAAATAAAAGTTCTGAAGCATTGTATTCACTATTATTATCTAAGTCAAAAAATAATTCTCCATCATTAAAAATTCCATTTTCATTTGAATCAATGTATGGCTCTCCTTGATTAATGTCATAAATACCATTACAATTATAATCGTTAAAAAAATTACCATAATTTAAAATACCATCATCATCTGAATCATAATACCAAGTGGTTATAAAGTTATCGTTGTCGATATCTTCACTATTATTGAAATACGATAAATTCCAGTTTTCTGATTGTCCTGGGATTCCATAATCGTTAATAGGGATATTTATACAAATTGTATCTTCGTTGCATTCATAATTTGTATTTAATCTCAAGTTAGGTATGTTATTTTGTTCTTCTAATATTTCAATATTGATAGTGTGGCTTGATAAATATGGTACTTGTTCATCTTGAGATATAGTTTCATAGGAATAGGGGTCATTTACCTCTAGACGAATTGTATTAATATCTTCAATACTAGATAAATAGTTTTCATATATAACTGTATTTTCAACTAAAGTATCATTTAAGAACCATTTGTAATAAAGATCGTCTTCTATATTTGGATCGTAAGAATTTTGTGCATTCAAAATATATGATGGTAAATATAAAATACCATCAGTTTCGCAATCATCATTATTCCAATCACATACATTTGCATTGCCCTCACAAGTATCTAAAATCAATGACCATTCACAAACTTGAGATGAATTTATAAAAATACTTGAACAAGTTTCAGCATCATCTATATCTGAGCAAATATTGAAATTTTCACAATCACTTTCATTGTTTATTGAATTACATTCAGAATAGAATGTTGGTTGCAAACCAGGCAAACCATCATGTGGAATTTGTAAACTCAAAGAACTATCAATTTCTTGATTTAAATCTTGATTATTAGAAATTAGTGCATTGGGCTTAAAATTAAATTCTTTTATTTTAAGTTCTGCATGATCTTCATGAGTGATATTTTGATCATTTGTTACCTCAAGAATAATACTGTGGTCACCGGTTTCAAATGGAATATTTATATTTTCACTATTAACACCTGAGTTAAAAACTTCATAAGAATCATCAGTTAAATATTTCCATTTATAAAAAAAAATATCATAAACATAATCAGAAATACTTAAAGATCCATCAAAATTAACTATTCCACTACCCCCTTCAATACCATCATGATCTAGAGACCAAAACAAACCATCTTCTATGCATTGATTTTCATTGCAGTAATCAACATCTTGTACCCAAAAATTATTAGAACTATCACAAGATGCTTCATTCTGAATGGTTTCAACAAGATTTTCGCACAAAAAATTACTATTACTATAACAAGCATCATGTTTAGCTATAAAACTTTCTGCATTTTGAGGTTGAGTTAATCCATTAAGCGACAAATCGTAGCAAGCTCCAGATAAACTTGAAAGTGCTAATGGAGTGTTAATAATAGATTCTAAATGATTAATCGAAATTTCAACAGAATCTACTGAAAAGGAGTTTGATAAATTATCTATTATTTCTAACTTAATTTTGTAAATTCCTTTTTCTAAATTAATTGGAAAATTTAAACTATCACAATACGTAGGATTTATACTTTCATCTTGTTCACATGGATATGGAAGAGATTCATTTGATGATTTTTTTATGTTCATTACATTCCAATGATATGATAAATTATCAAAATCTATGTATTGTAAATCATCTTCATTATAATCTACCAATGAATTTATAACTGGCAAATTTGAGTCAAGTGTAGCAATACTGTCTAAATTTATAGACTCTAATTCATTTTCAGAGTAGATATAATAAGATATTAAATCATCAATTCCTGCATTAGCCTTTGGAATATAAAAATAGAATGGGTCAGTCAAATCTGAAACTTGTCCTAATTCATATACGGCAGCAATTTGCAAATAATATAAATTACCATTCAAAATACTGTCGCTATCAAATTGAGTATAATAGATATTATTATTATTATTATTATATTCTTGATCTGCAAAATCTAAACCATTAATATAAAATTTAAATTGAAAAACACTGTTTGATTGGTGACTATTTTCCCATGAAAAACCAATGATATTTTGACCTCCAAGTGATGGTTCAACTTTTAAATTTATTGGAGTATGATTTGAAAAACCAGGAGATCCAAATTCTTGATTACCCTGTGATTCATCATTAAACATAAATGTAGGTTTTTGCTTTGATATTGACCAATTATAACCAAAGTCGTTAATAATATAGGAATCTTCAATTTCAGGGTCAAAAATTAGTTCATTTGCATAACCAACTGTTGAATCATCATAAATGATAAAATTAGTATAGCAACTTAAATCCTGCTCAATCCAAAGACAATAATCATATAGGCTACAGGATTCCTGATCATTTAATTGATTACATAAATCTATATCCCATTCTACTTTGTCTATTAATATATCATTGTAATAAATTCTAATTGAATTTGCTTCATCATCAACAAAAAAAATATTTTCATCATCATCACCAATCAAAATAGAATTTGGTAGTATTGGTAAATCTTCAAATCCATCTTGATACATTTGATTTGTAGAATCCCTTCTGGGATCATTTATTGGTAAAAAAATTTCACCCAATTCATCTCTAAAGAATCCTTCTGATGATATTAATAATAAGTAATCTTTTGATTGTATAGTTTCAGATGAGTTTACATAAAAGATATCGTTTGAATTATTAATGACAATTGAAACAAGCCCCAAATCAATTTCATTATTTGTTGAATTATATATTTCAATATAATTTGGTATTTGACCATNNCTTANNGTAAAATACTCAGTAATTATTAAATCTCCCTCTTCAANATTAGAAAAAGCAAAAGTTAATAACATTAATAAATAAATTTTGAATATGTGTTTTTTAATATTCATAAAACTTAGCACAAAATTTTAAATTTGATACAATGTAAGTTATATATTTTTATAAAAAATGCAAAGGTTGTTACAAAAAGATAAGAAATATCATACTACTGTTTTAATCTAGCCGAAATACCATTTATTGTACTAATAAATTTTTCAATATCAGACTTTGTATTAAAGAGTGAATCTATATCATAAAAAATGTCAGCGTCATAATCATCTTCATTAAAGTCCATCATAAAATTAGATTCAAGTTTTAATTGAAAATCTCTTAAAATTTCTTTTTTTCTAATCTTATGTCTCATATTGTTAAGAAGAAACTTTATTTGGCCGCTTGTAGTAACGTGAAACAAAGATACAACTCCATAATCATCAGATTTACATTTAAATGTCATGGTTCCATAACCTTCACCTCTTCCCCATGAAACAGAATCTGCCTCTTCATCTGTGTATCTCACTAAATCAATTACTATATTAGTAATGTGTGGCATACAGGTGTCTTTAAGATTTTTTAAAAAGGTATCTTTGTTCCATTTTGCCATATGGTTAGTCCCCTTAGATATGTTTTTTTACTAAAATAATATTTTGAAGAATTGTATGGATNTTAATTTATTATTTTTATTATNAAATCTAAAGTTTTTTTTAATAATTTATTTCAGATTTTTCTTAATTTTTGCAGTTATGTCTTCAACCGTTAATTTAAAATGACTAGCCACTTGATCTCCAGGAGCAGATGCTCCATAATCATCAATTCCAAAATTTAATCCAAATCTTCCAGTAAATTTTTGCCAACCATTGGTTATACCTGCTTCAATTGAAACTAATAAAGCATTTCCAGAATTTAAAACTCTATCTTTATATGATTGGGGTTGTTCTTCAAATAGTTCCCAACATCCCATATTCACTACTTTTACAGAATAGTCACATAATTTTTCTTTAACATCTAATGATAATGATATTTCAGATCCANTTGAAAATATTACTACATCAGGATCATCTGAGTGAGATATAACATAACCCCCTTTTCGAAAGTTTGTTTCATTTTCATAAATATTTCTATCTAAAACAGGCAGGCCTTGCCTAGATAACAATACTATTGAAGGTCTATATTTTTGTTCCATTGCAATTTTACAAGCAACAACTGCTTCATTTGCATCAGCAGGACGAAGAACTAATAAATTAGGTATTGTTCTAGCAGCCATTAAATGTTCAATTGGCTGATGAGTAGGACCATCTTCTCCAACAAAAATTGAATCATGTGTATATTCTGTTATTACTGGTAACCCTTGCAAAGCTCTCAATCTTATTGCTGGTCTTTCGTAATCAGAAAAAGTAAAAAAAGTTGCTCCAAAAACTAATAACCCGCCATGTTGAGCAATTCCATTATTTATGGTTCCCATTGGAAATTCTCTAACTCCGTAAGCAAAATTTCTCCCTGAAAAATTATCTTTTCCAAAATCCCCTACTATTTTAGCAAAACCACCAGTATTATTTGATGGTTCTAAATCCGCAGAGCCTCCAACTAAAGANGGCATTTTTGNACATAATTTTTCAATNACATTACCCCAAACTTTTCTTGTAGCTAACTTGGTTCCATACTCATATTTTGGCCAATCAATATCAGGCAAATTTAAATCTAGCATAGAATTCCATTTAGAAAAAAATGATTTATCATTTTGTTTTTTTTCAAGTATTTTTTTCCAAGCTAAAACTTCTTTTCTTGCATAATCAAAACTAGATCTGAAATCTGATATTACTTCTTTAGGTAATTGAAATGTTTTATCTGGATCTAAGCCTAGTTTAATTTTAGTTGCCTTTATTTCATCTTTAGGTAATGGCATACCATGAGTATTATGGTCATTTTCCATACTTGCAGTTCCATGAGCCATAATTGTTTTTCCAATAATAATTGAAGGTTTATCAATTTCCATTTGAGCTATTCTTATAGCGTCTCGAATGGCATCACGATCATGGCCATTTATTTCTTGAATGTGCCAGTGATTTGATTCAAAAAATTTAGCATAATTAGTAGAATCAGAACGAGATACTTTACCAGAAATTTGTGCATCGTTAGCATCATAAAATGCAATNAGNTTGCCAAGCCCCCAATGACCTGCTAGAGCGATTGCACCTTGCGCAACGGGCTCTTGAATATCACCATCGCCGTGTAATAAATAGGTATAGTGATTTATAAGATCACCTCCAAATTGTTTACTCAAAATACATTCCGCAACTGCCATGCCTACTGCGTTTCCTACTCCTTGACCTAGAGGACCGGTTGTGGCATCAACACCAGGGACTTCTCCTCTTTCTGGATGTCCCGGAGTCTTTGAATGTAACTGCCTAAAGTTTTTTAGATCATCAATATCAAGCCAACCAATCAAAGATAACATAGCATATTGAAGAGCTGATAAATGACCAACAGACATTACAAATCTATCTCTATTAAACCAGTTTGGATCATCNGGATCTATTTTCAGAAAATCCTTGTATAGTACATAAGTAAAGTCAATNGAAGAGAGAGGACCTCCTGAGTGACCAGAATTTGCTTTACGGACGGTATCTAATATTAAAGCTTTACAAATATTGATACTTTTTTGTTCTATATCTTGATTCATTGAATTTATTATAANTAAAAATGATCTTTAATTTATTATAAATAATCTACCAAAAAAAGCTTCATTAGTTCATTCAATCAATTTATTTTAATGTATGAGAATTTTAATGGTATTGTTAATAAAAATGATAATCTGGATTTAAAATGAATTCAATTTTTCTTGTAATAATTAGTTTAGTATTTTTTTTTATAGGCTATAATTATTATTCAGCATACATATCAAAACATCTTTTTAATCTAGATGATAACATCCAAACTCCAGCACATGAGTTTGAAGATAAAGTCGATTTTGTACCAACCAAAAAACATATTTTATTTGGTCATCACTATACATCAATCGCTGGAGCAGCACCAATTATTGGACCTTGCATTGCAGCATATTGGGGATGGTTACCAGCTTTAGCTTGGGTTGTTTTAGGTACTGTGTTTATAGGTGCGGTTCATGATTTTGGAGCGCTAGTGGTAAGTTTAAGAGAAAAGGGTAAATCAGTAGGAGATATTGCAGGCAAACTAATAAATAAAAGAGTTAGGATAATGTTTTTATTCTTTGTCCTTTTATTAACTTGGCTAGTTTTAGCAGTGTTTGCGATGGCAATATCAGGACTATTTGTTAGTGTTCCTTCTGCTGTTATTCCAGTAAATATTGAGATCATAATTGCTATGATTATAGGTTACATAATATACCAAAAGAAAATTGATGCACTAATACCATCAATTATTGCTCTATTTATACTATATATTTTCATTTATGTTGGAACCTATAATCCTATTTCTTTACCATTCACTGATCAAAATAATGCTTGGATTGTAATATTGTTCATTTATTCATTCATTTCAAGTCTTATACCAGTTTGGCTTCTATTACAACCTCGTGACTTTATAAATAGTCATCAGCTTATTGTTGGATTAGTACTTTTGTTTTTAGGTATTTTTATTGCTGCTCCAATGGTAGATGCTCCTGCAATTAGACTGACAAATGAAGATGGAGCTCCCCCTATTTTCCCTATGCTTTTTGTAACGATTGCTTGTGGAGCTATTAGTGGATTTCATGGTCTTGTTTCCTCAGGAACCACATCAAAACAAGTTAATAAATTAAAAGATGCAAGAATGATAGGATACGGAGGCATGATTGGTGAAGGAATTTTAGCATTAGCATCAACAATTGCTGCTGTTGCAGGAATTGCTCTTGTTAATGAATGTCACATTCCATCAATTGGAAGTGTTGAAAATTTAAATTGGGCTGTTTATTATGACAGTTGGGCTAGCGCGACTAAGAATAAAGCAACTGCATTTGTTTTGGGTGGAGGTGCTCTAATAGAACAATTAGGGGTTCATCATAACATTGCCAAAACACTAATGGCTGTTTTAGTAATAAGCTTTGCTGCTACTACATTAGATACAGCTACTAGAATACAAAGATTTATAATTTCTGAAATTGGTGATGCAACAAAAATAGAAATACTTAAAAATAGATTTTTAGCAACATTTATTGCTGTTATACCTGCAATCATTTTATCATTATGGTCTATAAATGACCCTGTAACCGGAGAATTAAAAAAGATTGGATGGCTACTTTGGCCTATTTTCGGAGCATCTAATCAAATGCTAGCTGCTCTTATCCTTTTGGTATTAACGATCTATTTTTACAAGAAAGGTAAAAATGTACTAATTTTATTCATACCTATGATTTTTGTAATTTCAATTGCTATGATATCATTATTTTTTAAAACTCAAGATTTTTATTATCAAAATAATATTTTCTTATTTACAATCAATAGCTTGTTATTAGTATTAATAATTTGGATGCTTGTAGAGGGATTGCTGGTTTTTAAAAAAATTAAAAAATCAATTAACAAAATAAGAATTTAATTTTATTTTCAAGTTTTTTATCATTTTTTCATTAAGTGAATCAATAGCATCTAAGCCTGCTAATCTATAGTTTGAAAATGATCTACCAAGTTCATTATTAAACGAAATAGAAAAAATCTCTTGTTTTTTTGAATTTAATATATTTAATGATAAGTTTCCATGAGCTAGGAATAATCCGTATTCATTTTTGCCACCTTCTAATTTGAAAGTTGAAGCATTAACGTTTATATGAATATCAGCATTTTCTTGAACGAAAATCGCTCCATATTTTTTTTGAAAAAATAACTTTATACTTTGCGTGATAGGTTCAGTAATAATTGGATTAGAATAATTTTTTTCAATACTTTTAACTGATATCTTTGGAGATCTAGGCAAGATGGGAATAGTGGCTAAAACTTTATTATTATAATTTGAAGATTCAAAGAGTTTATTATGATCAATAATTACATCAATTGTTTGTTTGAAATTATCATTCATAAATGGTACTTTTATTATCGATTTTCCAATGTTACTACTTATCGATGTTGCTATTGTATCTTTACCAAGTAAGTAGTACAATGGGATACCAGGAATAGGTAATCCAGACTTATAATCGAATACTAACAATTCTATTGATTGATCATTTGGAAATCCGTAAATCAAATCAATTTTTTGAGGATTAAAGTTAACATTTATACGGTTGTAATAATCAGATATTTTATATTTTATCAATGGATATAGTTGCTGCAATTTACCTCCATCCTTAGGATAAATGACTGGAATGGATACATCAATAAAATTATAGATCTCATTTTCAGCTTTTTCAAGTAACTCAAAAGTTGAAAACCCAAATGATTTATCAGCCTGTTCCATATAATTTAGCGCGGTCTCTACAGCAATTGATCTTTTTTCTCTTATGGTTTCATAATACTTATTTTTATTTAACCTAGATAAAACATAAAAATTATTTTTATCTCTATAACTATCAATAAATTCTACACTTTGAATATTTTCACTTAAACGAAAACTTGATATATTTTTTGTATACTCATTTATGGAAAAATTATCTTCAATAATAACTCTTTTAAAATTTGAAGATATATCAATGGATATTTGTGACGCAATATCTTCAATTGATCTTAACCTAGCTTCTTTTGTAAGATTAGCTATGTTTTTCTTTTCAACTACTCCATAGCCATACCAGTGGTCATTATCTGATACGGTGCTTTTAATCCAATCAGGCTCAGGAACTTTATAGCAAGAAAGTATAAAAAATATTAAACTAAAAAAAGCTTTCAAATGTTATTTTTGATTTAAAGCTAGATTTAAATCATTCATGAATGCAGAATATACAGGATGCCCTTTCAATAAAGCTCCTGGGTATGTTTTTAAAACATCTCCTTTTTTTCCAATTAAAATAGATGTCGGTACTGCATAAACTCCTCCATAATCTCGCATTATTTTATCTAGATCTTTTGATTTACCATATAAGACAGGATAATCTATTGGATAAACTTTTCTAAAATTTTCTAAAGCTTTTCTAGTATCTGAAATACTAATACTTAAAATTTCAATTTTATCAGATCCATGCTTTTTATAGATTTCGTTAAAATCAGGTATTTCCATTCTACAAGGGCCACACCAAGTAGCCCAAAAATTTAATAAAACAACCTTTCCACGCAATTCACTTAAAGTATAACTTGAGTCATTCAAAGCTTCTAAAGTAAAGTCTGGTGCATACTTAACTTCATCAATGATTGCGTTTATCTTATCTTTTTTTGTTACTTTTTTAATAAGACTATCAGCAAAAATCATTTTAAAATTTATAAATGAAATTGACAAAATTATTATTATTTTATAGTTCATATTTACCTTTTGTTTTGATATTAATATAGCAAACCTTCTTTTAGGAAGTTCACAAATTTACTTACATCGGTGTCCATACCGGGAAATCTAGTAATTTCTTTATCATCTGGCGTCAAAATGACGTAAAATGGTAACGCTGCTGTATTAAATCTTTCAACTTCCATTTTTTGATACTCTCTATGATTTTCCCCTGCATCTGTATATAATCTTACTAAGACAAATTCTTTAAATAACTCTTTCACTGGAGGTTCTTCAAAAACATTAGTTTCCATCCATCTACAATTTGTACACGTATATCCTGTAAAGTCCACAAAAACAGGCTTGTTTAGTTCTCGAGCTGTCTCCATCCCCTGCTCAAAGTTTTCAATCCAAGCAAATTCATCTGAATGAACAGTATCTACCGACTTGTTTTCTATTTTTGGTGGAAGATATGAATCAATCAATCCATGTATTGATTCTCCATACAAACCGCGAGACATATACAAGCCAAATGTCAAAAACACTATACTTAAAACTAATCGAGGCACTCCAACATAATCCAAATTAGAATCATGGGGTAATTTGATTTTACCTAATAAATAGATACCCATTAACGTAGCTATTACTACCCATACTGCAAGAACACTATGATAAGTAAATACACCCCACCCCAATACTAGATCAGCATTACTTAAAAATTTCATAGCTGCTGCAAGCTCAAGGAAACCCATAATAACTTTAACTGAATTAAGCCAACCTCCACTTTTAGGAATTTTTGATAAGTATTGGGGAAATAAAGCTAGGAAGAAAAAAGGAAGAGCAAATGTAAATGAAAACGCAAGCATCCCTACAATTGGCCAAAAAGTTTCTCCTTGACTAGCTGCCACCAACAGCAAACCAACAAACTGAACCGTACAAGTAAACGATGTAAGAGTGAAAGTTAATGCCATGAAGAGAATACCTACAATACCGCCCTGATTTTCCTGTTTCAGACTAAATTGCTGCAAAGCTGATGGCAACCTTATTTCATATTGGCCAAACAAACTAAACGCAAAATATATAAATAGCCCTGCAATAAATAAATTAATGATTGGACTTGAGGCAATTTGATTCGCTCCTGTTGCTCCGAGTGTAAATGCTAAGAGTAATCCAAGCGATGTAAAAATGATGATTATACCTACAGTATACGTTAGAGCAGCATAAACTGGATTAGTATCATTATCTTCACCATGTTTTGTAAAGAAAGATACTGTTATTGGGATCATTGGAAAAACACAAGGAGTCAACAAAGCCAAAAAGCCCATGCCCATTGCAAATAAAATAAATGATAAAAAACCACCTTTTAGAGCATTGTTAAAACTTTCATCATCTGTCAGCATATTATCAGCTTTAACTGATATTTTATGATCCGAAATAATATTTTTAACATATTCAGTTCTAATTTCACCATCTTCAATATTCAATTCAAAAGAAAAATCATCCCATTTAGGTATGCATTTAGAGCTATCACACACTAAGTAACTCAATGTAGCATCGACATTATATTTATTTGGCTTAATTTTTTCCGATAATAATAGATCTTGTTTTAATATGAAATTTCCATAGTGCAAGCCTACTTCCATATCAAAATTTTTATCATATTTGAATATTTTAGTTGGTTCTTCGATTATCCCTATTTGATCAAACATTGTAGTGTCAAAATATTCAATTTCAGTGGGTCTAAGACTTTGCTCAGGATTCGTTGCATAAATATGCCATCCTTCATCAATTTTTATATCTAAAAATAGCGATACAACTTCTCCTGGCCTTTGTTCGATACGATCAAGGTTATGGTTAAATTGCAATGGATTTTCTATTGCTAAAACAGCTTTAAATAATATTAAAATTGTTATGTAATATTTATAATTTCTAAAATATTTTGACATAATTTTATATAATCTTTCTTAGGATGTTTAATTTCATTTATAAATATACATTAATTTACTCTTATACTTAAAATTCTAATAGGAAAAGCAGGTTGATTATTTCTTAACTTTGAATTAACCTCAAATCTGAATGAATCTTTAGATATTCCATCAGGTACTTTTGAATATATTTTTTGTCTAGTTTTTGGATCAATTAATTCAACCCAGTTTTCTTCATTTGATTTTTCTGGGATTCTGCTGTAACACATTTTTCTAGTTTCACTATATATTGTTGGAATATTAGCAATTTTATCTACAATTTCTATATTTTGAACTACCTTGCCAAATACAGTATATTTCCCATCAAGATGTGGAGAACTATTATGACAAATAAAAAATTGGCTACCAGCAGAATTAGGATCAGATGATCTAGCCATTGATAAAATACCTTTTTCATGTTTTTCGTTACTGAATTCAGCATCAACTGTCCAACCAGGACCTCCTTGTCCATCATTAGAATCTTTTGAATCTCTTGATAAGATATCTCCTCCTTGAATCATAAAATTTGGTATAATTCTATGAAAAGTTGTACCATCATAAAAACCTGAATTTGCTAATTTTTTAAAATTATGACAATGTTTTGGAGCAATTTCAGGATATAATATTAACTTCATATCTCCTTGATTGGTTCGTAAGATTACCGTATCCTCAGCACTTACTGGTTCTGGTTTATATTCTAAAGCTTTCTTTTTTATCTTTTCTATTTCAAATGGCATTAAAGGTTTTAGATATGGATCAGTTTTGGGGTCTGGTAAAAAATTGATATTAGTATTATCGAAATTAATTTTTTTTGATGCTAGTTGAAAGTCTTTTTTTAATTCTTCAAGAGTTTTATTGTTTTGCAATGGATCAACTTTAGAACTACTCGTTTTATTAACTTTTTCATTTTGTTTTTTATAATTAAAAACAATTTTATTTTTGTCAATATTTGATTCTTTAACCTTAGAGACTTTCATATTACTTTGTGTCTCTAAACTTATTTTTTTTGAAGTACTATCATTAAAAGTAGTTTTGATTTCATTTTTTTCATTTGTTTCAGTTATTTCAATATGTTCTGATTCATTGTTTTTAATTAAGATAGAAAAAAATAATAAAAGAACTATTATTAGAAAAACTGTAATCTGATTTTTTTTATTCATTTATTTTTCCTGTTCTTCCTCTTGAAGTTATAGGAATATTTTTCAACCAATCTGGAATTGAATCAGGCTCCCAACTTTGAGCTGGTAATCTCAAAAGACTTGTAAATGGGTAATCAATATCAAGTTCTTCTTCACTTCTGTTAACAATACATGAAATGTTAACAATATTTGCTTTACATTTTTTTACCAAATCAATCATTTCAAATACAGAGCTGCCAGTTGTTACAATATCCTCAACAATTAAAACATTATCAGAAGGTTTAATGCTAAAACCTCTTCTAAGTTCCATATTACCATTGACTCTTTCAGTAAAAATATGTTTTTTATTTAGACATCTTCCAACCCCTCCAGATATTAATATACCTCCTATGGCAGCACCTAAAACAATATCAACTTTTAGATTAAGCAATTTACTAGCAATTTGTTTGCAGATTTTATCCAACAATATAGGATCTTCTAATAATCTAAATTTCTCAATATATATATTACTATGCCGACCAGAAGTTAACAAAAAATGTCCTTCAAGCATTGCTTTTTTATTCCTTAATAATTCTATAATTTTTTCTTGTTTCATAAATATCTTCTTATTTTTTCAGTATACATTTCTGTAGCTTTTAAAACATCTTTCATTTCATTGCCATAATATAAAATACCTCTGCTTACATTAATAATACCAACACCGCTTTCATTCCCAATTTCTATTGACGATTTAATATCACCGCCCTGAGCACCTATTCCAGGTATTAACCAATTCAATCCAAAGCTATTTTTTTTTATTTGTAGCATATTTTTATATTTGGTAGCTCCAACCACAATACCAATATTATTTTTTTTATTAATTTTTTTACATAACTTGGCAACATATAAGTATAAAGGTTCATCTTTAAAAACTTTCATTTGAATATCTAAAGCGCTTTTATTAGAAGTTAAGCACAAAATAAAAGCTCCTTTGGATGGATCTGATATAAAAGGTTCTAAGGAATCAACACCCATGTATGGGGATAATGTAACACAATCAAAACCAAAATAATTGAATAAAGATTCAGCATATTTTTTAGCTGTATTACCTATATCTCCTCTTTTACCATCTGCGATTGTCAATGCACGATTTCCAATATGTTCGATAACTTTTTCTAACCATAAGTAACCCTTGGATCCATAACATTCATAAAATGCTAAATTCATCTTGTAAATTGGACACAAATCTATTGTTACATCAATAATATCTTTTGTGTAATCAATAAGATTAGACATTGAATTTGTAATTTTAATATTTGATTTAACAGGATCAATATCTAACCCAATACATAATCTATTATTTTTAAGTTCACAAATTTCTTTAAGTCTATTGTTGAAGGAATTTTTCATATTTATAATTTAATGTTTTTATATTATTATTTCCTGGTGAAATCATATAAAAAATTAATGTATATTTAATATAAACATTATTATCAATAATTTATATATGGAACAACTTACATTAGGAATAATAGAAAAATCGAAGGTTAAAATCATTGCTTCTTCTGGTCATAGTTTTCAAATAGAATTAGTTGAAAAAATAGGTAGAGATGATATCCCAAAAGTTATTGAGGTATCTGAAATACTTGCAAAAAAATTTGGGAAAAAGTGGCTGCTAGGTAAAAATAATATCAATAAATATTTTAATCAAGATACATTACCCTTCATTGCAAGATTTAAGAATGAAATAATAGGCTACATAATTGGAGTACCTCTTGAATACTTCAAAAACGAGTCTTGGGCTCGTATAGATGTTAATTTAAACAAAAATAATACATTATATACTTATGCATTTGTAATGAAAGAAAAGTATAGAAAAAAAGGTGGGTATGCAAAAACACTTAAACGTATTTTTTTAAATTGGGCAAAAAAACAAAAACAAATAGAATATATAACAGGCCACGTTGAAAATGGAATACACAAAAATTTTTCTGGACAAATTGAAGAAGTTAAAGTTTATGAAAAATGGTTTGATTCTAAAAAACCTTTTATTTACTACAGACGCATTATATGATTAGATATTTAAACCAAGGAATAACCAAGTTTATTATGTTATTATCTTTAGTATTTTCTAATACTTTACAAGAGGCATATAATAATGCTGGACCAATGAATGGTTACCAAAAATATATCATTCTAAATCAAAACACTACATATTTAGGAGGAGTTGGTATTTTTGAAGAATCAACATACATTGATGGAAATGGAGCTGTTATTAATTTAGATAATGGTTTAGGGATATGGGCGTATTGTGATAGTACATCAAATATCATATTGGATATTTCAAGATGTACAATCATAAACGGTTCTGAATACGGCATCAGCTTTTCTGGTTTTGCATCTGGTCAAATCATTAACTGCAATATTATTAATTCTAATTATGGATTAAAATTATTTGATAATTCTGATGTCATAATCAAAAATTGTAATTTAATTAATAATGAAACATATGGCATTGGTATTTTTTCAACATCTCCAAACTTATTAATATCTTATTCGAATGCATGGGGGAATGGCGATAATTACATGGAAAATTGTCCTGGCTGAGGAAATATATGGACTCCGTGGGAGCCTTTCCCAGCTTTTGGCAATATTTATCAAGATCCAAATTACATCGATATAAATTTTAATTTCAATTATTATGAAAATTCAATATGCATTGATAATGGGGACCCTACAATTCTTGATCCCGATAATACTAGAAGTGATATTGGTGCAAATTATTTCATGCAAAATACAATTGGTGACTGTAATGATGATGCAGAAATTAATATATCAGATATTATATTAATAATAAATAACTGTATAATTGATATTAATACTGAACTAAATTGTAATTGTGGAGATTTAGATAATGATGATTATGTAAATGTAATTGATATAATATTACTAGTAAATCTTATATTAACTTCTTGAATAAATTTGTAATCCATTTTTATAAACTGACACAATTCTATCATTTCCAAACCAATAAGGAATTTCATCTAGACTTTCTATATCCCATAATATAAAATCTGCATTATATTCATTTTTAATGATTCCGTTATTCAAATGACGGTTTAATGATTTAGCCGCGTTCCAAGTTACCCCTTTAAAAGCTTCTTCAATTGTAAGTCCACAATTCAAAACAGCTAACTGCATTATCATTGGTAACGAATTTATAGTACACGAACCTGGATTAAAATCTGTTGCTAGTGCAACTTCAATTCCAGAATCAATTAGTTTTCTACCATTAACATAATTACTTTTACCTAAGAAAAATGTTGTACCTGGTAATAAAGTTGCTATTACATCACTTTTTTTTAATGCAGAAATTCCATCATCACTAATTGCCATTAAGTGATCAGCTGAGAGTGCTCTTACTTCGGCAGCAAGTTTTGCTCCACCGGAATCAACAAATTCATCCGCATGAAGCCTTGGCATAATTCCATATTTTTTTGCCGTTTCAAGAATTTTCAAACTTTGATCGTAATTAAAATAACCTTTTTCACAAAAAACATCGCAAAATTCAGCTAGTTGTTTTTCAGCTACAGCAGGTATCATTTCGTTACATATTAAATCTACATATTCATCTTTTTTTCCTTCAAATTCAGGGGGAATTGCATGAGCTCCTAAGAATGTTGGTACTATTTCAATTTGTAATTTTTTATTTAAAATTTTTATAACTTCTAAAGATTTTATTTCTTGATCCAAAGTTAAACCATATCCTGATTTTGCTTCTAAAGTAGTAGTGCCATTTTTATATACGTTACATACATTAAATTCACTTGCTTTGTATAAATTTTCAAAAGAGCTTTTTCTTAAATCTAATATTGAGGATAATATTCCTCCACCTTCTGTTGATATTTGCTCATAACTTTTACCAGATACTCTCATAGCTAATTCATTAGCTCTATTTCCAATGAAAATTGGGTGAGTATGTGAATCTATAAAACCTGGGGTTAAAACTAAATTTTGAGCATCAATATCATTACTTGTTTGATTAACTTTATTGTCTATATTTTTTATTACACCATTTGAAATAAAAATTTCCTTATCATCTTTACATACAAGTTTGTCTTGGATTGGATCCCAAGATAAAATAGATTTAATATTATGAATTCTAAAGTCCATAATTTATATCATTGGAATTTTTAATTTTCTTTTTTTAGCCACTTTGATTGCTTTTTCATAACCAGCATCAACGTGTCGCATAACACCAGTTCCAGGATCATTGGTTAAAACTCTATTTAATCTTTCTTTCATTTCATCAGTTCCATCAGCAACAATAACAACTCCTGAATGAATTGAATATCCCATACCTACACCACCGCCATGATGCAATGAAGTCCAACTTGATCCACCAGAAATACTCAACATGGCATTTAAAATAGGCCAATCAGCGACAGCATCGGAACCATCAATCATACTTTCAGTTTCTCTGTTAGGAGAAGCTACTGATCCAGCATCTAAATGATCTCTACCAATTACAATTGGAGCTTCTAGTTCCCCACTAGCTACCATATCATTAATTACCTCTCCAAAAATATTTCTTTCTCGATATCCAAGCCAACAAATTCTTGAAGGAAGTCCCTGAAACTGTACTTTTTTTTGTGCCATTGTAATCCATCTATGAAGTGCTTTATCTTTTGGGAAAAGCTCTATAACTTTTTTGTCAGTTTTGTATATATCATTAGGATTCCCTGATAAAGCAACCCACCTAAAAGGTCCTTTGCCTTCACAAAAAAGAGGTCTAATATAAGCTGGAACAAATCCTGGAAAATCGAATGCATTTTTAATTCCAGCATTATTTTGTGCCTGTCCTCTCAGATTATTTCCGTAATCAAAAACAATTGCACCTCTTTGTTGAAATTCTAACATAGCTTTACAATGCTTACCCATGGATTCAAATGATAATTTTTTATATTTTTGGATATCATCTGAACGCAATTTATCAGCTTCATCCATAGTAAAACCAATAGGAATATAGCCGTTCAATTCATCGTGAGCTGATGTTTGATCAGTTACTATATCAGGTAAAAAATTCAATTCTAACATTTTTGGTAAAATTTCAGCGGCATTTCCTAATAATCCAATTGATAAAGCTTTACCTTTATTTTTAGCAGCTATAGCTAATTTTATTGCTTCATCTATGTTAACAACATAAGTATCTAAATAGCCAGTATCAATTCTTCTTTTTATTCTTTTAATATCAATTTCAATTGTAATATTAACTCCTTCGTTCATTGTAACAGCTAAAGGCTGAGCACCACCCATACCTCCTAAACCAGAAGTTATTGTAATTGTTTTTTTTAATGTTGAATTGAATTTTTGTCTAGCTACTTCAGCTAAAGTTTCATAAGTTCCCTGCAAAATGCCTTGTGTGCCTATATATATCCAACTTCCAGCTGTCATTTGACCATACATCATTAAGCCTTTTTTATCTAATTCATTGAAATAGTCCCAATTAGCCCAATTTGGAACAATCATTGAATTTGAAATGAGAACCCTAGGAGAAGATACATGAGTTTTAAATATTCCTACTGGCTTACCTGATTGAATTAATAAGGTCTCATCATTTTCTAATTCTTTTAATGATTTTAATATTGAGTTATAGCATTCCCAATTTCTTGCAGCTTTGCCTATACCTCCATATACTATTAAATTTTTTGGATCTTCTGCTACATTTGGATCTAAATTATTCTGAATCATTCTGTAAGCAGCTTCTTGATGCCAACCTTTGCATGTTAATGTAGAACCTGTTGGTGCTGAAATTTTTTTAATTTTCATATAATTCCTTATTGTTGTAATCTATGGCATGTAAAATTGGATTAAACCAATCTAAATTGTTTTGATGTGCATCATAAGAAAAAATAGAAATTCCCTTAAAACCCTGCATTCTTGAAATTAATATTTTATCAGCTACATCTGATGCAGATTGGTTATAAGTTGCTAATCCCATAACTATTTTTTCTCTGTATTTAGAATTTATAAAATACTTCATGATCTGTATATCTTCATTGAAATCTTCCAATTTAGAGTAATAATTCATTGGCACTACAAAATCTAAAATATCATTGTTGAGCCACAACTCCCAATCTTGAAAAAATCTAGTTTTTGCTATTAATAAATTGGGTTTAACAGCAGCACTTAATTCTATCTTCTTGCCTGATTCAAATACACTATTTGATACTGTTTCTAAAAAACTAGTGATTGCATCTTGCTTAAATTTTGTCCACATATTTTGAGTAGAATCAACAAATTCTTTGCTCCAACCAAATCTGGTACTAATTATACCTTTTGCAATATTATATGGATCAATAGAAAATAGTTCTTCAAAAATATCAGTACCTTTTTTGTTATAGCCATATATTTCATCTTGATATCTAATGTAATCAAAATGAATACCCTGAAAAGTATAATTATCTATTAATTCTTGTATTAAAGAATTTAAATATGGATTAACCTCTGGATGAATTGGAGACAAATAAACACCTTCCCAATTAGGTATTTTGGGAGATTTTAGATTTATTTTATAATCCATTTTTCCATATTTATTTGCTTCAGTCCATTCGCCTTTAGAATGATAAATATGTTTTGAATTTTCAGGTGCGGATCTTGCAGACCATAGTATATATGTATTAAACCAAACATGAATTTCTACATTGTTTTTTTTTGCTATATCTATTGAATATTGCAAAGGATCAAATCCATCAATGATTCTTGGATTTTTAGGTACCAAGGTTGATTCATAAAATGCATAACCCCGACCCCTAATTTGTAAAAAAACTATATTATACCCAGCACTTACTACATGATCAAAAGCTCTTTCGATTTTTTCAGGAGAAGTCAAAGTATCACGTAAGATCCATATACATTTTTTTTCTAAATCTACAATTTCAGATTTAGAAAAATTGAATAAAAAAACAAACAGGGCTAGTATATATCTAGCCCTGTTAAACAACTTTTTAAATGTATGATGGTTATAACTTTTTGTCACATCTATATAAATTTAGCTGTTATCTTTATCATCTTTTTTTTCATCTTCGACAACTTCTGAAGAAACTGATAAATCAACAAACTCTATTAATGAAATAGGTGCATTATCATTTTTTCTATTACTAAGCTTAATAATTCTAGTATATCCTCCATTTCTATCAGTATAATCTGGAGCAATATCATGTATCAAAGTATTAGCAATCTCTCTTCCTAACTTACCAGGTAATTTTTTTTGAATTAGTCTTCTATTATGTAAGTCACCTTTTTTAGCATATGTGACTAATCTTTCAACAAAACTTCTTAATTCTTTTGCTTTAGCATCAGTCGTCTTGATTCTTTTATGCGTTATCATAGATATGGCCAAATTTCTCATTAACGCTTTTTTATGAGATGAAGTTCTATTTAACTTTCTTCCTCTTTTTCTATGTCTCATAATTACATATCTCCTGCAAAGGGTGTAATGTCCATTCCAAAATTAAGTCCCATATCTGATAACTTTTCAATAAGTTCCATTAATGATTTTCTACCAAAATTTTTGAATCTAAGCATCTCATTTTCTTCTTTAGAAACAAGTTCTCCTATAGTTCTAATACCTGCGGCTTGTAGACAATTATGGCTTCTTACAGATAGTTCCATTTCATCAATTGTTTTTGATAAAAGTTTAGTTTTTTCTATTGCTTTATTGATTTCTTCTTCATCAACTGCTTTTATAGAGGAAGAATCAGTAAACATAAAAAGTGCTAGTTGCTGTCTAATTATTGATGCTGAGTGATTAATAGCATCTCTTGGTGATGTTGATCCATCTGACTTTACTTGCAATGTTAGCATTTCATGACCTTCTGATGAAGTTGGCAATGGTGCTACATCGATAGAAACATTCGTTATTGGATTAAAAATAGAGTCAATAAAAATTGTTCCAAGAGGAGCATCAGTACGTTTATTTTTTTCTGCAGAACTATATCCTTTACCTCTTGAAATTTGCATTTCTAAAGTAAAGTCTGCTTTATCTGTCAATTCTGCTAAATGTATTTCAGGATTTAATACTTCAAATAATTCGGAAGCGTCATTTATATCTTTACCAGAAAACTTACCTGGACCCTTCAATTTTATGTTGATGGTTTCAGGACCAATATCGTCTAATCTGAATCTAACTTGTTTTAAATTAAGAATTAAATCAGATACATCTTCTATAACACCATCTATAATACTGAATTCATGGGATATACCGTCTATTTTTATTGATGTAACTGCTGCGCCAGGCACACTTGTTAATAGAGTTCTTCTTAATGAATTACCTACAGTAACTGCGTACCCTCTTTCAAAAGGCTGTGCCACTAATTTTGCGAATTTATCACTACTTTCTTTAAATTCAATATTTATTTCTGGAAAATGTTTGTTTGCATTCATTCTATTACCTTTATTTTGAATATAATTCTACGATAAGTTGTTCATTAATAAGTTCAGGGATCTCAGTTCTTTCTGGTACACTATCAAATGAGCCAACCATTTTTGCCTTGTCAAGAGTTAGCCAAGTCATTGGATTATCACCTTTTATTTTCCTCATTGAATCATGAATTAATTCGAATTTTTTACTTTTATCTCTAACTTGAATAATGTCACCTGGTTTTAATATATATGAGGGAATATTAACAACTTTATTATTTACTAAAAAATGTTTATGAGAAACCATTTGCCTTGCAGATGATCTTGTAGGAGCAAATCCAAATCTATAAACTGAGTTATCTAGTCTAGATTCTAGAATCTTTAATAGGTTATGACCAGTAGGACCCTGTTTAGCTTGCGCCTTCTTAAAATAAATTCGAAATTGTTTTTCTAACAATCCGTATAAATATTTTGCTCTTTGTTTTTCTCTGAGCTGAATACCATAATTGGACATTTTTCTTCTTCTTGCCTGACCATGCTGTCCAGGTGCATAGTTTTTGCGAGGAGCAGCAAACTTTGATGATTCAAAAACTGCCATTTCAAGCCTTCTACATATCTTACCTCTTGGTCCTGTATATCTTGCCATATTATTTCCTTTAAACTCTACGTCTTTTTGATGGTCTACATCCATTATGTGGTAACGGGGTAACATCTAAGATAGAAGTTACACCCAATCCAGCTGTCCTCAATGCCCTCACAGCAGCTTCTCTGCCAGCGCCTGGACCTTTAACTCTTACTTCAACTCTTACTAAACCATATCCCATTGCTTCTTCAGCAGCTTTTTGAGCAGCTTGTGTAGCAGCAAATGGTGTATTCTTCCTCGATCCTTTGAATCCTAATGCACCTGCCGAGGACCACGTAATAACATTTCCAAACTTATCTGCCAATGTTACTAATGTGTTATTGAATGTTGCTTTGATGTAAGCGATCCCATCAGGATCAACTTTAATTTTCTTTTTCTTTTTTCTACTTGCCACTATTTATGCTCCTACTTAGATTTTTTTCCACCAACCGAAGGCTTTTTCCCTTTTCTAGTTCTCGCGTTGGTTTTAGTTCTTTGTCCATTCACAGGCAATCTTTTTTTGTGTCTTTGGCCTCTATAACAACCAATATCCATTAACCTTTTGATATTTTTTGTAACTAAACCTCTGTTTTCTCCCTCAACTGAGTAATTATCTGCAATTTCGTTCCTAATTTTAAGTACATCTTCTTCTGAAATTTCTTGAACTCTTGTTATAGGATCAACATCTGTAGAATTAAGAATTTGTAATGCAGTTGCATGCCCAATACCATAAATATACTGTAATGCAAATTCAATAGTTTTATTTTTTGGTAAATCGATTCCTGATATACGTGCCATTTTTATCCTTGCCTCTGTTTATGTTTTGGGTTGTTACATATTACTCTTAAAATGCCATGTCTCTTTATAATCTGACAATTTACACATATTTTTTTTACTGATGCTCTTACTTTCATATTAACTCTTTTTATTTATATCTGAATGTTACCCTTCCCCTAGATAAATCATACGGAGATAACTCTAATTTAACTTTATCACCAGGTAAAATTTTAATATAGTGCATTCTCATTTTACCTGAAACATGTGCCAATACCTCATGTCCATTTTCTAATTCGACTCTAAACATTGCATTTGGGAGTGTCTCTAGAATTGTTCCATCAACTTCTATATTTTTTTCTTTTACCATATTTTATATTATTTTGTTAAAATCTTTGCTCCATTGTCCATTATTGTTATAGTATGCTCAAAATGAGCTGCTAAAGAACCATCTTTTGTACAAATAGTCCAATCATCTTTTTTTGTGAAAACTTCATAAGATTTCATTGTAACCATTGGTTCAATCGCAAAACACATACCTTCTTTAATTATATCACCTGTACCTTTAACACCGAAATTTGGTATTTGTGGATCCTCATGCAGACTTTCTCCAATACCATGACCTACCAAATCACGAACAACAGCAAATCCATTAGATTCTACATAATCCTGTATAGAATAACTAATATCACCAATTCTGTTTCCAGGTTTAGCTGATTTAATGCCTTCATATAAACTTTTCTCAGTCACGTCCAAAAGCTTTTTTGTACTAGCTGATATTGGACCGACAGGGAAAGTCCTTGCGTGATCACCATAGTAACCTTTATAAATAGCACCAACATCTAAACTCAAAATTTGACCTTCTTCAAGTTTTTTATCATTTGGGACCCCATGGACAACCTCATCATCAACTGATGCACAAACTGTAGATGGGAAACCGTACAAACCCTTAAATCCGGGAATAGCATCTTGACTTTTTATATAATCTTCAGCTATGCAGTCTAATTCTAGCGTTGAAACTCCTGGTTTTACAAACTCATGTAATTTTTCCAGAGTATCTCGAACAATTTGAGAGCTTTTTTGTATTCTCTCAATTTCCCATGAATCACGTAAATGAATCAATCTTAAATTAGAACCTACGTCTACCTTTTATCTTACCTGATTTCAAAAAACCGTCATAGTGGCGAACTAGTAGATGACTTTCAATTTGTTGTAAAGTATCTAAAGCTACACCAACTATAATTAATAAACTTGTACCACCAAAAAAACTTGCCAATGTAAAATCTACACCACCATAATTAGATAAAAAAGTTGGGAAAATTGCTATCAATGCTAAAAATATAGATGCGGGTAATGTAACCTTTGTTAAGATATTGTCAATATAATCGGCAGTGTTCTTACCAGGTCTTACACCTGGAATAAAACCACCTTGTTTTTTCATATTATCAGCAACATCAACTGGATTAAAAGCAATTGCCGTATAAAAATAAGTAAAAATAATTATCAAGAAAGCAAAAACTATTGAGTAAACAATATGTGTAGGAGCAAAGACGGTTACTAAAAATTTACCTACACCAGCATTTTGATCAAAGAAAGATGCCAAAGTATTAGGAATAAACATAAGAGCTTGTGCAAAAATTATTGGCATTACTCCAGCTGTTAAAATCTTAAGAGGAATGTGTGTTGATTGACCTCCGTATACTTTTCTTCCAATAACTCTTTTTGCGTATTGTACGGGAATTTTTCGAGTGCCTGTTGTAATCGTTACAACTATATATGTTATACCAAACATTAATGCTAATAAAAATATATCTTCAAATGGATTATCCAACAAACCGTCATTGTATCCTTTAATTCTTGAAGTTATAACATGAGGCAACCTCGATAATATTCCAACCATAATTATTAATGATATACCATTACCAATCCCGTTATCTGAAATTTGTTCACCAAGCCACATTACAAATACGACTCCTGTGACTAGTGTTATAATTGTAACAAAATAAAAATAAAACCCTGGATTAGTTACTATAGTGGGACTATCGAAGCTTGATAAAAATACAGCGACTCCAATTGATTGCAATGAAGCTATAATTACGGTACCATATCTGGTCAACTGTATTATTTTTTTTCTTCCAAGCTCGCCCTCTTTTTGCAAACGTTGAAAATAGGGCACAACAGCACCAAGGAGCTGAATAATGATAGAAGCTGATATGTAAGGCATTATACCTAGAGCAAATATAGAAGCTTGTGAGAAGAAGCCACCAGCAAACATATCGTACAATCCCAACAATGAATTACTAAAACCTTGCATTACTTCTGCTAATGCTACTTTATCAATACCAGGAATCGGAATATGACCACCTAAACGATATACAATTAATAATGAAAGAGTAAATATTAACTTGCTTCGAAGCTCTGGTATTTTAAATATATTTAAAAATTTATCAATCATAAATATATAGCTTTTCCTCCAGCCTTTTCTATTTTTTTAATTGCCGATGCACTAAAAGAATCAGCATGAATTTCAACAGGCTTAGCAATATCTCCATTACCTAAAACTTTTACAGGTAAATGAGCTTTCTTTACTAAACCATTTTCAATGAGTGTATTTACATCAATTTTTTCTAACTCGAGTCTAGCTATTGACTCAATATTTACTATTTGTATTTCTTTTTTGAAAGGGTAATTAGAAAAACCTCTTTTTGGCAGCCTACGCATCAAGGGCGTTTGACCACCTTCATAATGTATTTTTGATCCACTACCAGATCTAGCCCTGTAACCATTGTTACCTTTTCCTGCCGTTCTTCCATTGCCTGACCCGGGACCTCTACCAACTCTTTTTTTGCTTCTTACGGACCCTTTCGCTGGTTTTAAATTTGACAATTCCATCAATTTACATCCTCTACCTTTAACATATAATCTACTGTTTTAATCATACCCCTAATTGCAGGAGTATCGTTGTGTAATACAAAATGATTAATTTTTTTCAAACCCAATGACTCTAGAGTTTTTCTAGCCTTAATTCTATAACCAATGGAACTTTTAATTTGAGTTATTTTAATTTTTTTTATTTTTGACATATCCTTAACCAAATAATTGTTTAACTGTTATTCCTCTTTGTCTGGCAACTACAATTGGATCTCTAAGTGATTTCAAACCCTTAGCTACAGCATTCACAACGTTTATATTATTTGTTGAACCTGTTAGCTTAGATAATATATCTGTAACACCTACTTGCTCCAAAACACTTCGAACAGCACCACCAGCAATTATTCCAGTTCCTGGAGATGCAGGCTTTAATAATAGTTTAGTTGCTCCAAACTTTACAAAAACTTCGTGAGGTATTGTGCCATTAATAATGTGAACTTTAAAAATATTTTTTTTAGCATTTTCTTTTGCCTTATTTACAGCTGAAGGCACTTCATTAGCTTTTCCAAATCCGATTCCAATACTACCTTTACCGTCACCAACAGCTACAACTGAATTAAATCTAAATCTTCTACCCCCTGTAACTACTTTAGCAACCCTATTTATAGAAACAATATTTTCTTCTAAAAGTTCTAATTCTGAGGGATTAATAATATTTTTTATTTTATTTTTCATTAAAATTTCATTCCTACCTCTCTTGCAGCGTCGGCTAAAGCCTTAATTCTTCCATGATAATTATATCCATTTCTATCAAAAATAACTTTTGAGATTTTTTTCTCAGCGGCCAGGCTTCCGATTTTCTTACCAACTATGACGCTTTTTTCTAATTTTGACTTTGCTTTTTTAACATCACTTGAAATACTTTTGTCAATACTTGAAACAGAAACAATCGTTTCAGATTTTAAATCATCAATTATTTGAGCAAAAATATTTTTGTTTGATCTGTAAACGACAAGTCTGGGCAAAGATCCAATTTTTAAAGAAGATTTTATCCTATTTCTTTTTTTTATCCATTTATTATTTGTTTTTTTATTCTTTTTCATTATCCGCCAACTCCAATAGCTTTACCTGCTTTTCTTCTAATAACTTCATCTGAATACTTAATTCCTTTGCCCTTATATGGATCAGGTTTTCTAAAAGATCTTACTTTTGCAGCAAATTGACCTACATATTGCTTATTAATCCCTGATATAATTATTGTAGTAGGATTGGTTGTTTCAACTTTCAAATCGTTGGGTATTTCAACTATTATAGGGTGCGAAAAACCTAAATTTAACTGCAAAAATTTTTCCATTTTTTGTTCTGCGGTATAACCAACGCCATTAAGTTTCAACTCTTTTTTAAAACCCTCTGAAACACCCAAAACCATATTGTTAATTAGAGCTCTAGTTAGACCATGCAATTCTCTATCGACTCTATTATTTTTTTCTCGAGTGACAATAACCGCATCCGAATCTAGTTTTACACTTATTCTATTATCAAAATCAAACTTTAAACTTCCTAATTTACCTGAAACTTCTACTGTTGAATCTTTTATATCAACTTTTACTGAATCAGGTACATTTATTGGCTTTATTCCTATTCTAGACATATTTTTCCCTTACCAAATGTGACAGAGCACCTCACCACCAACTTTCATAGTTCTAGCTTTTTTATCTGATAGAACTCCTTTTGAAGTTGTGATAATGGCTGTCCCCATTCCATTCATGACCCTTGGTATTTTATCAGAATCAACATAAACCCTACAACCCGGAGTGCTAACCCTCTTTAAACCAGTTATCGTTGGATTACCATTGTTATCATAATTCAAAAATAATCTTAAAAAACCTTGAATACCATCATCAATAAAAATATAATCTCTAATAAAGCTGTCTTCTTTAAGAACATATGATATTCTAGATTTTAATTTTGATGCCGGTATATCAACCCATTTCTTACCTACACTCTGGGCGTTTCTTATTCTTGTTAAAAAATCTGCTATTGGATCATTCATTGTCATAATAATTACCTCTACCAACTTGCCTTAGTTATACCAGGAACTTCACCCTTTAAAGCCATTTCTCTAAAAGACAATCTTGATAAACCAAATTTTCTATAAACCGATCTAGGCCTACCGGTTAAATTGCATCTATTTCTTACTCTATTAGGATGAGAATTCCTTGGTAAAGAATCTAATTTAACCCTACAAGCTTGTTTTTCCTCAAAAGAAGTATTTGGATCTTTTATTTTTTTTAAAAGTTCATTTCTTTTTGCCGAATATTTAATAACTAGTTTTTTTCTATGGATATTGTGCATTATTTTTGCTTTTCTTGCCATTACTATTCTAATCCTTATCTATTGATTCGTTTTTCTTTTTAATTGGTACACCCAATGATAATAATAATTCATATGCTTCGTGATCACTTTGACCAGAAGTTACCATAGTAATATTCATACCACGAATTTGATCTATCTTATCATAATTTATTTCTGGAAAAACAACTTGCTCTGTAATACCAAAATTATAATTGCCCATTCCATCGAAACCTCTATTAGGCAAACCGTTAAAATCTCTAATTCTTGGAGTAGCAACCGATATGAATCTATCCAAAAATTCATACATATGATGACGTCTCAGTGTAACAAAAACACCAACTGGGTCTCCTTTTCTTGTTTTGAAATTTGATATTGGTTTTTTTGACTGCGCTACAACAGGCTTTTGACCTGAAATTAAAGACAACTCAGACACAGTATTTTTTAAAGCATTTGCATTATCTCTGGCATCGCCAATTCCAATATTAATCACAACTTTTTCTAACTTGGGTATTCTATTTACATTCTGAATATTCAATTTTTTCATTAATTCTGGTATAGATTTTTCCTTGTAATGAGTTAACAACCTCGGAATGTATTTTATATTTTTCTTAGACATATTAACTAACAACTTCTCCAGTCTTTTTTAAAAACCTTACTTTTTTACCATCATCAAGATATTTATATCCAACCTTGGATGTAGAATTTCCAGCCAATAACTGAACATTTGAAACATGAATTGGTAATTCTATTTCATTAATTCCACCCTGAGGATTTTCCTGCGTAGGTCTCATATGTTTTTTTGCCAAATTTACGCCTTCAACAATAATTTTATTACTTTTGGGCATAGCCTTAATAACTCTAGATGTTTTACCTTTATACTTACCAGTAATAACTTTAACTGTATCTCCTTTTTTTATCTTCATATTACCTCCGGAGCAAGGGATAAAATTTTCATATATTTTTTTTCTCTTAATTCTCTAGCTACTGGACCAAAAACACGTGTACCCTTAGGCTCTTTATTATTATCTAACAATACTGCTGCATTTTCATCAAATCTTATGTAGGAGCCATCTTTTCTTCGCAACTCTTTTTTTGTTCTAACAATAACAGCCGTTGATACATCACCTTTTTTGACTACACCACCTGGAATGGCCTTTTTGACTGATACTATTATTAAATCTCCAAGTCTTGCGTATTTTCTACCGGAGCCACCTAATACTTTTATACAAAGAACTGATTTGGCACCAGTGTTATCAGCAACTCTTAATCTTGTTTCTTGTTGAATCATAACATACTAACCTTTTTTAGCCTGTGATACTATTGATAGAACTCTCCATCTTTTTAACTTACTAGTTGGCTTGTTCTCAACTATACTTACCACATCACCGTAAGAACAAGAATTTTGAGGATCATGAGCGTAATACTTTTTTGTTTTTGTAACATATTTTTTATATAATGGATGAGCAAACCTTCTAGAAACTTCAATAACAGCTGTCTTTTCCATTTTTGAATTCAACACTTTACCTGTTAACTTTTTCCTACTTTCAATATTAGTCATTTTTTGCTTCCTTGCCTCTAATGCCTATACTAAACTCATTCAAAACAGTTTTAATCTGAGCAATTTCTTTTTTTACATTTCCTATTTCTTGAGGATGCTCTAATTGACCTAAACTCTTTTGAAATCTTAAGTTCAAAAGACTATCCTGGTTATCTTTTAACTTTATACCTAATTCTTTAACAGACATTTCATTTAACTCTTTTTTTGTCATATTTTACCTACAACTCTCTTCTAGAAACCATTTTAGTTTTAATAGCTAGTTTGTGAGAACAAAGTCTGAATGCTTCTTGAGCAATCTCTTCTGGAACTCCATCCACCTCATATAAAATTCTTCCAGGCTTAACAACTGCAACCCAATACTCAGGAGAACCCTTACCTTTACCCATTCTAGTTTCAGCTGGCTTTTTAGTAATTGATTTGTGAGGAAAAACTCTGATCCACATCTTTCCAATTTTTTTAATCTGACGAGCTATTGAAATCCTACCAGCTTCAATTTGCCTACTTGTAATCCAACCTGGTTCAAGAGTTTTAAGGCCATATGTACCAAATGCAACATAATCGCCACCTTTAGCCATACCTTTCATTCTACCCTTTTGGGGCTTTCTATATTTTATTTTTTTTGGAGCTAACATAAAATTTTACTATCCTTTAACTTTACTTCTAATCTCACCGTGATATATCCATACTTTAATACCTATTATACCAAAAGTAGTAATAGCAGATACCGTGGCGTAATCGATATCAGCTCTCAATGTATGAAGTGGAACTCTACCATCTCTAAAGGTTTGCTCTCTTGCAATTTCTGCCCCACCAATACGACCTGCAATACGCACCCTAATACCTTCAGCTCCCATACTCATAGTTGACTGAATTGACTTTTTCACAGCTCTTGTGTAAGATACTTTTTTAACTAGTTGCTGAGCAATGTTTTGACCAACCAATTCTGCATTTAAAGCAGGCCTCTTTATCTCAGAAATATTCAACTGTATGTCATTATTGATTATTTTTCTCAATTCTTTTTTTAATTTTTCTACCTCTTCTCCACCCTTTCCAATTATAATACCTGGCCTTGCAGTATGTATAGTTACTACAATTTTTCTTGATGTTCTACTTATTTCTACTTTGGAAACACTGGCACCTTGCAATCTACTAGAAAGATAATTTCTAATTATTATATCTTCATTCAACTTATCAGCAAAATTTTTTTCATCAAACCATACTGAGTCCCAGTTTTTTCTTATATTTAAACGTAGTCCAATTGGATTTGTCTTTTGACCCAAAATATCTCCTTAATTCTGTTTATTTGAAACAATAACGGTTAAATGACTTGTTCTTTTCAATCTTGGAACCGCACGACCATAAGCTGCAGGCTTCCATCGCTTAAATACTGGTCCACCATCAACTGTTATCGATTTAATAAATAAATTATCTACATCAACAGATTCATTATTCGATAAACAATTGGAAACAGCAGAATTAATCGTTTTAAGAACAAAAGTTGCAGCCTTTTTATTTGTAAAAGAAAGTGTTTTCGTTGCCTGAGCAACATTTTTACCTCTTACAATATCTACAACCTGTCTAATTTTTCTCGGTGATTGCCTAATATGTTTAGATTTAGCTAAAAATTCCATAATCTATTTTTTCCTATCTCCAGAATGTTGTCGAAAAATTCTTGTTGGTGAGAATTCACCAAGTTTATGCCCAACCATATTTTCAGAAACATAAACAGGAATAAACTTATTTCCATTATGAACCGCAAAAGTATAACCTACAAAGTCCGGGGAAATCGTTGATCTTCTTGCCCAAGTTTTAATAACTTGTTTTTTCCCAGATTGTGCCATAACTTCAATTTTTTTCAAAAGTTTCGGATCTACAAATGGTCCCTTTTTTACTGATCTTGCCATATATTTATTTTCTTCTTTTTACAATAAATTTGTTAGATGTATTTTTTTTCTTTCTAGTTTTAAAGCCTTTTGCCGGAGTACCCCAAGGACTAACAGGATGCCTTCCACCAGATGTTTTACCTTCACCACCACCATGAGGATGATCAACAGGATTCATAGCAACACCTCTAACCTTTGGTCGCCTGCCCAACCATCTAGATCTTCCTGCCTTTCCCGAAACTACACCTTCGTGACTTTTATTACCAACACTTCCTATTGTTGCCACACAATCTCCATAAACCATACGAACCTCACCTGATGGCAACTTCAAAGTAACCAAACGACCATCTTTTGCCATAATTCTAGCATAAGAACCTGCACTTCGAGCCATTTGCCCACCCTTGCCTGGCTTTAATTCTATATTATGAACAAGCATGCCTTCCGGAATAAAGCCTAGTGGAAGCGAATTACCGACATTAAAAGCAATCTTATTTTGTGAAGACATGACTATATCACCATCAGTAAGACCTTGAGGAGCAATAATATATCTTTTTTCTCCATCATCGTATTGCAATAGGGCGATCCTTGATGATCTATTAGGATCATATTCAATTCCGATAACTTTGGCTTTGATATCATACTTATTTCTTTTAAAATCTATGAGTCTATATCTGCGTTTGTGACCACCACCTCTTCTTCTAGAAGTTATTCTACCATGATTATTTCTACCGCCTGTTTTTGACAACTTCTGAGTCAAAGATCTTTCAGGCTTATTCTTAGTAATATCTTCAAAAGTTGATATAGTTCTGTATCTCTGTATCGGCGTTACTGGCTTTAAAGATCTTACTGACATTAAACCTCTCCTCCAACTAAATCAATTTTATCTCCAGCGACTAGAGTAACTATTGCTTTTTTTATTTCTTTTCTATGTCCGGACGTTCTTATAACTCTACCACCACTTTTAATGGAGGTATTTTTAAGCTTGCCTCTTTGCCTTATTGTAGATACTTTTTTAACCTTCACTTTAAATCTATCTTCAACTGCTTTACCTATGTTGATCTTATTAGAATTTAATGCAACTTCAAAAACGTACTTATTATCATCTGACGCAAGTTTATTACTCTTCTCACTCATAATTGGTCTTATTAATATTTGCGAATTAACTTTCATATATCTAATTACCATTGTGCTGATTATTAAAAAATTCTACAGTTTCTTTATCAAGTATTAAAACTTCATTATCAATCATATCATATGTAGATGCTCTATTTGACTCAACAATGCTAACTTTGTAAAGGTTTCTAGAACTTAAAAAAACGTTTTCATCAACATCTTTTAACAAAAAAGTAGATTTAATAGAATCAATTTTTAATTTTTTAAGTATCTTTAAAAAATCCTTAGTTTTTGGGTTGTTTAAAACAACCCTATCTAAAATGATTATTTTTTTATTTTGATATTTTGAAGACAAAACACTTCTTTTAGCTAAATTTTTGACTTTTAAATTTACTTTTAAATTGTAATTTCTTGGCTTTGGGCCAAATGCAGCACCACCATGAACTCTTGAAGGATTACGAGTAGAACCCACTCTAGCCCTACCTGTACCTTTTTGCTTCCAAGGCTTTTTACCAGTACCACTTACCTCTGCTCTTGTTTTGCTACTAGAGGTTCCTTGTCTTAAAGCAGCCATTTCGGATTTAACTGCAAGATAAACACAATGATCGTTTGGTTCAATACCAAAGACGTCTTTGCTCAACTCTATTTTAGATTTTAATTTTTTACCTTCTTGATTTAATATATCTATTTTCATACTATGATTTTATATAAACTACTCCATTATTAGCGCCAGGAATAGAACCATTAACAAAAAGCCTATTCAATTTACTATCTACTCTTAAAATACTCAATTTTCTAACTGTAACATTTTCACCACCCATTCTACCTGCCATAGCTTTCCCTGGCCAAACCCTTCCAGGATCTGCGCTAGCTCCAATAGCTCCAGGTTTACGCATAACACTATTTTTACCATGCGATCTTCTACCACCTCCAAAACCATGCCTTTTCATAACTCCAGCAAAACCTTTTCCTTTGGATACACCTGAAACATCAACAATATCTCCAACATTAAATGCATCTACCGTTACTTTTGATCCAACTTTTACAAGATCAACTATTTTAGATTCGACCCTGAATTCTTTTAATACAGATTTTACAGCAACACCGGCACTCTTAAATTTTCCAATATATGCTTTGCTTTTATTTTTTTCTGTTATGGTTTCAAATCCAAGCTGAACAGAACTATAACCATCTTTGGAAACTGTTTTTAATTGAGTAACAGTATTAGGCTCAACAGAAATAACCGTGACAGGATAGCTGGATCCATCTTCATCAAATAATTGGGTCATACCAACTTTTTTTCCAATAACAAAACTTAAATGTTCATTAACATTATCAACTTTAGTTTTATCATTATCAATATTAGAATCTTGAACCTTATCGTGCATTTTTTCAGCATCAATGTTTTTAGAACTATCAGCTTTATCACTTAAATTGTCAGATTCAGATGATGACGTCAACTTAGAGTCTTTAGATTCATCAACAGCTTTTAAATTAGATTCTGCATCAGACTTTTGATTCGGAGACTCCTGAGTTTCGCCTGAAGTATCTACAATTTTATTTTGATTATCTTCTTTCTTTTCCAATTTGTATTCTTTTTCTATTATGTGTTTAAGTCTTTATTTCAATATCTACGCCAGCTGGCATATCCAACTTCATTAGAGCGTCAACAGTTTTTGATGTTGAATTCATAATATCTACAATTCGCTTATGAATTTTAATTTGAAATTGCTCTCTAGATTTTTTATCAACATGTGGAGACCTATTGACAGTGTAAATACTTCTATTTACAGGCAACGGAATAGGGCCCAACACAATTGCTCCAGTATTTTTAGCAGTCTTAACTATTTTGTCAGTTGACTTATCCAAAAGAACATGATCATACGCTTTTAATCTAATACGAATTTTATTCAAACAAAACCTCTACTCTATAATCTCTGTTACAACACCTGCACCAACAGTGTGTCCACCCTCTCTTATCGCAAAACGCAATTCCTTATCCATAGCGATTGGAG
>NZTO01000036.1 GCA_002703375.1 Fidelibacterota bacterium
TTTTGACCTGTAATATAATTCAGATCTGGATCTTGAGAACTTCTTCCATCAAGATCAATCGTTATATTTGGATAACCAGGAGCACAATCATGTTCAATTTCATGTTCTGCATCATCACCAGCATCAGCTATCGGTGAATTATTTTCTTCAGGATTAACTAAAATGACTATATCTTTTGAATCTAAAGATTGATCGGGGTCTCTTACTTCTAAACTTATGTTATAAATTCCTTGTTCTAATTGAATATTGAAAATCTCATCTGTACTTAAAATATTTTGATTAATATCTTTCCATTCAAAAATTAAATCACAACCATCTGGATCGTATGAATCTAATCCATTAAGCTCTAAATTTATATTAAATGTATTTGGATTAGAATCATGTGGAATGGTTAACTCAAAATAATTCTCAGTTCCATTAATTGGAATATCTCCTAATTCATTTTCACTAACTCTAATATCAGCGATTGGATCAATATTCAAGTAATCATAAACAATAACTTCATATGGTTTTGACACTGAAATGGGTTCAGTGCATAATGGGGTATCATCATATGGATTTTCAGGACAATCAAATANATCTGTAATTACCAATGTATAGTTGTATTCTCCTGCTGAATTATAAGTGGTGTACTCTTCATCTAATTCAACTAAAGGGTATTCACAAGCTACATTTGGCTCAATAATTGTTGATGATATCAAACTACCACCATCATACCATTCTGCTCGTAACAAGTCACAATCAGGATCTGATACTTGTGCAGTTAACATCGTATTTACAGATTGATCATTACCACAACTATTAGNNAGATATAAATTACGTTCATTAAAATCTCTACCTTCTGCAATNATTTCAGGCTGTTCATTAATATTATATACTACAACAGTAATATCCTCTAANTCTTCNTCATCATAACANTCGCCTACTATCATGTCAAAATTACAAATATAAAGATTATTTGTTTCTAGATCATCTGGATTATAGTATGCAGTTCCTCCTGGTGTTTGTGTAAATTGTCCTTCACAATTAGTACTCCATCCAAATTCTAGATCATCTTGATCTGGATCATAAGATTCTGATCCATCAATTAAATGCCATTGTGCCGATGGAGTATCTGGTATAATTATGTAATTATCCATAACAGCAACAGGGGATAAATTTTGTTCAGAATTTACTATTGAGATCACATTGTCAATAGATTCTTCACCACTAAAACCATATGCGTCAGTTACTTTTAAAGTATAGTATCTAGTTCCTGGTGTTTGACTGAAGACATATTGACAATCGTATGATACAGGACTTTGATTATCATTTAGGTACCACTCACAACTAAATTCNTCTCCATCAGAATCAATAGAATTACTACCATCTAATGTAATTATAACAGCATTCGTCTCCTGACAATCGTGAGCTACAGTATTTTCTTGGTCTGGTCCAGCAACAGCAAAAGGAGGTTGATTAAATTCTTCGTTAATATTAATACTAATAATTTCTGAAGTTACTAAACCTTCATGTCCTGATTCTTGACAAGATTGATATGCGTGATCATCAATCTCAACATAACAAGTATAATAACCTGCAGGCAGCTCTTCACAGAACTGTGCTTCATCATAAATTTGTCCCCATGAGCAATTCCAATTAAAACTCAACTCATCACCATCAAAATCTGAAGCAAATACAGATAAACAAAACTCAGCAGTTGTTGTATTAGGATCACCATCGTGATCTACTTCTAAANTAAGATCNTCAGAAATATTNACAATCTCTGGAGCAACATTGATATTATCAATTTGCACGGTNACATTATCACTGTTTGTATTTCCATACGGATCAGTGACTACTAATGTATATGTGTTAAATTCAGGGCTATTTTCATCTACATTTTGAGCGACATCTATTGCAGTACATTCATTAGATATTATAGTATCGCCTTTAAACCATTTATATTCTAAATTACAATCTTCAAGATCATGAGAATTACATCCATCTAAAATAATAGGAGAACCCTCATCAACACACTGATCAGACCCTGCATCTGAAATAGGATCTGTATTTAAATCATACTCTCTCACATAATAACAAACAACGTCAGTACCTTGTGCACCATATATATCTGTATTCTCATACGTAAAGCAATGTTCGCCTTCAGGNTTATCNATNANACAATCTTGCTCATTTGCAGTATTNCTACANACAATAGAATCATCACTATTATCAANCCAAGTGTATGATATAATTACATCNTCNTCAGCATCATAACCACTACCATTCAGCATAATNGGATATAAGCCATNATTTGGTAGACAATCAACATCTAAATCAAGAGCTAAATNTTCACCTGCATTGACAATTGGAGTNTCATTTGGCTCTGTAACTATAAGNGTATGCTCAGCTGATCCNCACTCATTAAATAAATCACAAACAACTACNCTATATGTATANACNCCTTCTGGTAAATGTCCAGTTGAAACNTAACATTCAGTATTATTATCTACATCAGAATCACCATGAGATGTGGACCAATTATAAGTAAATTCATAATCAATAGATCCATACATATCATTATCATTATCATATGANAAACAGGCATTGATGACAACCGCATCATTTGATAAACCTTCGTTTGGTATACCATTATGATTAATGAATATTTCGCTTGGCCCCTCAATCACTGCTATTGGAGGTTCATTGGCATCATCAAATGGTACCTCAATCATAATACAATCAATCTCAAAATAAGAATCAGCGACACAAAGTTCGTATACTGAAGCCTCCGCAATATTAACTGTGATAGTTTCTTGATTGCCAACAACATTACCATTTATATCATTCCAAGCAAATTCAATCAAATCATTATCTGGATCAAATGATCCGCTTCCATCAAGAGTAGCATCACAACTAGTTGTAAGTCCGTGACTCAGTGAACATCCATCGCTAAAACCATTGGCTATAGGTGATTGGTTTGGTTCTTTAAGAATTTCAGGTTCAACTAAAATGGTATTTGTATTACCCCATATATCAGAAACATTTAGCTCAATCATGGCCCCAGCTCTAACAACGGCACTAGTTATTGGAGATGTAGGATTTTCAATTTCATCACAATCAACATTTACAGCCGACCATTGATATGTTAAATTACAATCTTCAGGATCAAAAGATGAGCTAGCATCTAATTGAATGATTACTGTGTCACTGCTGGGATCTCCATCGTGCGGAATTGAACAATCACTAGTTTCGCACGAATAACTCGCTATTGCTTCAGGAGCATTATTTTCAGGTTGATCTACTATTACTTCACATTCTTCTATATCACAAGCTCCATAGGAATCACAAACCTCTAATGTAAATGAATATAAACCTTCTGGTAGATCAACTGAAGATGAGCAATCATTTATATCAGATTCTAAATCATAGTATCCAGATGACCAATTAAATGTTATAGGATCATTGTTAATATCATAAGAATCACATCCATTCAGAGCAACACTAGTATAACCACCGAACTCACAATCATCTGGCATTGTAACTTCTAAATTTTCACAATTTGCTACAGGAGCATCATTTTCTTCTGATAAAATCGTTAGTAAAACAGAATCAACATCACATTCATAACCATCGCAAACTTCAATTGTAAACTCTGATGTTTGTTCTATTTCTACATTTAATTCATAACCTTGAGATACAACTTCACCATTATCGTTGTACCACATTGCTGTTAATAAATCACCATCAATATCATTTCCAATTCCATTACAACTAAATATATAAGGAGTAGGCATAGGATCTCCATCGTGTTCCATATTCAATGTTTGATCTTCACAAGCAAAAGCAATCGGAGAATTATTTGGTTCAGGAAGTACAGTAATGCATACTTGATCTGATTCTGAATCAACATATGAGTCAGAAACAACAACATCAAAACAGTGTATACCTTCCTCCAATATAACAATTTGACATTCTGTCGTTGCACCATTTGACCAATTGTAACTTAAAATATCTTGGTCATTATCAACACCCTCAGCACATATCTCAATATCAATATCACCACCCAATTCATTATCGTGTACTAATGTAACTTCTTCATCTTCAGAAGCAAAGACAGTAGGAACATTGTTTGGTTCCGGGCCAACTAATATTGATACTAAGCTGCAAGTTTCCAGTCCATAGCAATCTGTAACACATAAAGATCCTTCATAATCACTTTGACTAGAGGGCAATTCAATATCTAAATCGCATCCACTATAATTACCAAAGGTTCCGCTCCATTCACAACTGATCTCATCACCATCAGGATCAATTGCACCACTTTCTATAGCAATATTTGCTAAATCAGTTATTGGATCACCATCGTGAATTGGATTTGTACTATAATTTATATCACTGATGACAGGAGCCTCGTTTTCAGATGGTAGTATACTCACATTTACAGGTATCGAATGAGCTGCATTATAATTATCTATAACAGTTAACTGTAATGTATAATCACCAGGTTCTAACGTTATATCAAAACTGCATTCATCACTTGAGCATTCATCACCACAAGCATCAGTTGTAGATATCCAGGAACAGGTAATAGAATCGCCATCCGGATCAAAAGAATCTTCACCATCCATTGAAATAGTGGTGGTATGAATTTCATCGCTACAATAGTGGTCAGCTGACTGCACAATATCATTGGATACTGCAATAGGATCTGTATTTGGTTCTTGATTCACTATTATAGTTTGATTCAATATACTTTCTGCACCATACTCATCAATTACTAAAAGACTATAAATATGTTCGCCTTCTGGCAAACATATTGGCACTAAACAATCTCCACTTCCATCTCTTTCGCCTGTTTCCCAATTACAAGTAAACTCATCTCCATTTGTATCTGACACACAACTTCCATCAAGATTAAAACAATATTCTCCAGCATTTGGAAAACCATCGTGTTCAAGTTCAAATTCTAAAACCTCTGGACAATCTCCAATATATGGAGCATCATTTTCTTCTTCTATACTTACGGTAAATTGGCAAACTTCAGATTCTGAACCATAGATATCAACCGCGCTAACACTAATCTGATTAATTCCATTTGACAAACAAATATCAGAATCACCACTGTATTGGTTGCCATCAACTAACCATACACAATTTGTTAAATCATTTTCAGGATCAGAAAAATTTGGACATTCTAAATTAACAGATGTACATAATGTTGGATCACCATCGTGGGGAATAATAATTTCCATATTTTCAATAGAACATTCTAAAAATGGTGCTTGGTTAGGCTCTAATATATTAATAATAACAACATCAGATCCTTGATCACCATAAGGATCTGTTACCGTAAGCTCTACTGTATGTAATCCAACTGGTAATACTACTTCAGCTTCTAAACCAGTTGCTATAACACCATTATCAATTGTTGACCAAACTGCAGTAATGTAGTCAACTAAATCTGGATCGTAAGATTCTCTACCATCTAAATTAACAATAATCTCTCCACCAACAATACCATCATGCAATACTGACAATTCAATATCGTCACCTGCATTTGCAACTGGTGCCATATTTTCTTCAGGTGTTACATAAGCAGGTACAGAATCACTTTCTACAGATGCTCCATATGAATCTGTTATAGTAGCATGAATATGATACAGTCCAACTGGTAATTCGTAAATGAAGTTTGCTGTAAATTGATCATTTTCAATTATTGAACCATCAACCTCAGCAATGATTGTCCAGGAATAAAATAAATCATCTGAATCAAAATCAGTAGCATTTACGTTTACTACCACTGGAGCAAGAATAGTTAATGGATCTCCATCGTGTGGAATCGATAATGTTTGATAAAATGGACTAATTGAATCAACAATTGGTGTACTATTTGGCTCATCAAACGTTAAAATTGTTGTTGAACTTGAAACTATGTCACCATAGACATCAGTAACCTCAAGCTCACAATCGTATTGACCTGACGATAATGCAACTGTAATTTCACATTCATTTGATGAAAAACCTGCACAATTCCAATTACAACTATGTATATCTGCCGGGCTATCTAAATCTTGAACATTTGCTAAAACTGTAACATTAACCAAACTAGTTAATGGATCACCATCGTGTGGGACTGTGCAATCATCTGTTTCACAAAAATAATCTATAGAAACTACGTTAGATTCATTAGGCTCCACTAGTGTGTGATTAACACTATCGATATTTGATACTAAACCATAATTATCCGTAACTGTAAGATTGAACGTATGAGTACCGAGCTCAACAATAATACAGTCACAAAATGCAGTTTCGCAGACAATTTCACTAGAACTGTTCATCCATAGATATGACATTATGTCTGTCTCAGGGTCTGTTGAATTTGTACCATCAAGTGTAACACAATCTGATCCGCCTAAAATACCATCGTGAACAGCTTCAAATTGACTATCTAAACCAGCATCAGCTGTAGGTGCATCATTATTTTCTTCAAGTATAGAATAAACAAAATCTTGACTATCCATATTTCCATAAGTATCAAAAATATCTAATCTAAATCCATAATCGCCCTCTTCACCTTCAAAAGAAGTGCTACAAGAATTTGGTGATTCAATTGATACTAAGTCTCCACTAATTTGAGTCCATAAGCAGTTTACGTCACAAGAAGATTCAAAACAGGCATTTAATTCAACTTCCATTGAGCCGCCAAGTGAACCATCATGCGGAAGCGTTGATGGACCAAAATCATTGCATTCAGAAATAACTGGACCAGCAATGACTTCATCTACAGTCACATTTGTAGAATCACATGAAATAGCACCATAAGGGTCAGTAACACATAATTCAAATTCATATAAACCCTCTGATAATGGAATTCGGATAGAACAATCACTTCCTGAAGGTGGATCAATAGTACTAGAGCTCCAGTCGAATGTTAGAAGTTCAATTGAATCATCTGAGTCAAATGATAAACAACCATTAAGTTCAACTATTACAGAACCACCTGGACTACAATCTGTATTAACAAACGCTTCAATATTATCACCTGCCTCAGCAACTGGAGCAAAATTATCTTCATCTAATAATGTAATAACCATACCATCTGTTGAGCAACTGTAGGCATCACAAACCTCTAGAGTGTATAATGTTGTTTCAAAAATTGTATCAATTAATTCAAGATCATTTGAAACAATTTCTCCATTTGAATTGTACCAGGTTGCAGTTAATTCATCTAGATCATCATCAAGACCTGAAGCATTTAAACAACTATATGTAAAAGGAGTTGGCTCAGGATTACTATCGTGTTCCATATTGAATGTATCATCATCACAAGCATATGCTACTGGAATTTGATTTGGCTCAGGAAGTACAGTAATGCAAACTTGATCTGATTCTGAGTCAACATAAGAGTCAGATACAACAACATCAAAACAGTGTATACCTTCTTCCAATGTAACTATTTGACATTCTGTTATTTCACTGTTTGACCATAAATAACTTAAAACATCCTCTTGATCATCATCACTACCTTGAGCACATAATTCTACATCAATTTCACCGCCTAATTGATTATCGTGAACCAAAGTTACTATTTGATCATCATCTGCAATAACTGTTGGAAAATTATTTGGTTCTGGGCCTATATCGATTGAACCAGACACATTAGTACTTGAACCATATGAATCTATAACATAAAGAGATACATCGTAACTTTCCTCAGATTGAGCCGTAAATGTAAAGTCTCCACAATCAGGGTCATCAACATATGTATTATTATGATACCAAAGACAGCTAATTGAGTCATCGTCTGGATCAGTTGAAGTTGAAGTTACCGTGATCTCTACAGTATTAGTTTCAGGATCACCATCATGTACGGGGAAACAATTATCATCAGAACAGTTGAAATCAAATGATGCTATAGGTGCAGCATTAGGTTCAGAGTTTACAGTAATAGATATGGGTTCTTGGTCAACGTTCCCATAAAAATCAGTAACTGTTAATAAATATTCATATTCGCCAGGTGTCAAGCTTAGAGATAACTCACAATCACTTTGACGACTTCCAAATGACCAGGCACAAGTAATTCCAACACCTTGTGAGCAGGTACCATCCAAGGTTACTTCGGCTACATTGGTTGACGGATTACCATCGTGTGGTACATCAATAACTATTGGATTAGTACATAATTCAGCATTAAGTTCATCTGAAGATAAATCTATCACATTATTGCCGGAAGATAATTCTCCATTTTCAGATGTGGCCTCATAACTAAAATTAAACTGTTGAGATAATGGATTGTTAAAAATGCCTCCATTTTTCTCAAGTGTAAATGATATATCTCTATACCAATTTTTTCCAAACCAAGACTGATCATTGTATTGAATCTGCATTCCATCATCTAAATTTGTTAATGTAGCAATAGAAGTATTGTACGGTTCTATTACATTTGGATCATTTGAATCCACAACAATAAACTGAATAGATACACTATTTTCATCCATAGATTGAACAGTAATTTGTACTGAAGTGGTATAAGACAAAGTATTGTCATTATTATGATACTCACTCGTACCAAAACCTATGATATCATTTACAGCTAAGTTTTCTATATCTAATGATCCACCGTTAAGAGTGAAAATCATAGACTCAACAGATGGTTCAGCATTTTCTTGAACAATATTAAATGTTAAATCAGTCTTGTATTGAGATAAAGGTAAAGATAAATTTAATTCAAATTCTGGACTGTAAGGATAAATACAGCTGTAATCATCTATGGTAAATATACTATTGTGATTACTTGCTTCAGGATCAGGGCATCCATAGCAAAAATCAGGTTGTAAGCTCGTTTCTCCCTCAACACATCCACATTCATTTTCATAAGCTATTCCACCACAATCATCATTACAATCATAGAAATTGGCAGCACAAAATGGATACTCGTCACCCAAATCACAAATACCATCACCATCACTATCGATTCCATCATTTGCTGTATTGGGCTCACCCTCAACCGAACAATCATCACATGAATCGTTATCCGTATCCAAACAAATATATTCATTAAATGGATCTGAATCATTTATATCTAGGACCATATCATTATCATCATCTGGGTCACCTACATCACAAAGTCCATCTGATTCATTATCATTACCATCATTATTTGGATCAAATATTCCAGATGAACAATCATCACAGTCATCACCATCATTATCTGAACATACATTTGGATTGTTATCATCACTGTCATCTTCATCCATCGCACCATCGTTATCATCATCATTGTCACCTAAGTCACATAATCCATCTTCATCATAATCATACCCATCGTCTGAGGTATTGAACTCACCCGATGAACAATCATCACAGTCATC